>NZ_QKOB01000002.1:300000-418665 GCF_003226535.1 Meiothermus sp. Pnk-1
GGTTCCATAACCCCTAGGCCGCGGTGTCGCCCTAGGGTTGTGCGGCGGTTTCGGGTTGATGCCACTCCTGTAGGGATTTCACCCCCAGCTCGGCGTGCCGGGCCCGCCGGATGGCCTCCAGGCTCCAGCGGGCGCCCTCGAGGGTGGTGATGAAGGGCTTGCCGCTTTCGACCGCCCGGCGCAGCTCGGGGTGGGGTTCCAGCGAGATTAGGAGGTCGTAGTCGCCCTCGGAGATCTCGAAGCCCGCCGCGCGCCACTCCGCCTCGAGGGCCTGTGCCCCAATCAGGCGCACCCTGCCCGCGAGGGGCAGCCTCTGGCCCACCCCCAGCTCGGCGCGGTAGTAGGCCAGGTAGGGGTCGCGGTCGATGCCCATGCTCTCGCCAGTCGAGCGCATCTCGGGGCCCAGCACCGGGATCACGCCGGGGAACTTGAGCCAGGGGATGAGCACCTCCTTGACCGAGTAGAAGTTGGGGGTGGGGTCTTGGGTGAAGCCCAGCTCCTCGAGGGTCTTGCCCACCGCGATCAGGGCCGCGTACTTGGCCAGCGGGTGGCCGATGGCCTTGGAGACGAAGGGCACGGTGCGCGAGGCGCGGGGGTTGGCCTCGAGGATGTAGACGGTGCCGTCCTTGAGGGCGTACTGCACGTTGATGAGCCCCCGCACCCCCACCGCCAGGGCCAGCTTGCGGGTGTAGGCCCGGACGGTCTCGAGCTGCTCCGCCGTGAGGCTCACCGGCGGCAGCACGGTGGCCGAGTCGCCGGAGTGCACCCCGGCCCGCTCGATGTGCTCCATGATGCCCGCCACCACCACCCGGCTCCCGTCGCAGATGGCGTCCACGTCGAGCTCGAGGGCGCCCTCGAGGTACTGGTCGAGCAAAATCGAGGGGCGCTCGGAAAGCGCGGCGTAGATGCCGCTCAGATACCCCTGAAGCTCCTCGGGACTATGCACCACCTGCATGGCCCGTCCGCCCAGCACGTAGGAGGGCCGCGCCATCAGCGGGTAGCCGATCTGCTCGGCGAGCTTGAGGGCCTCGTCGGGGGTGCGGGCCACCGCGCCTTTGGGCTGGGGGATGCCCAGCTCGGCGCACAGCGCGTTGAATTCGGCGCGGTCTTCGGCCTTGTGGATGGCCTCCCAGGAGGTGCCCAGCAGCCGCACCCCGGCTTCGGAGAGCCGCTTGGCCAGCTTGAGCGGGGTCTGGCCGCCCAGCGTGGCGATGACGCCCAGGGGACGCTCGTGCTCGGTGAGGTTGAGCACGTCCTCCAGCGTCAGCGGCTCGAAGTAGAGCCGGTCGGCGGTGTCGTAGTCGGTCGAGACGGTCTCGGGGTTGGAGTTGACCATGATGGTCTCGTAGCCCTGGGCCCCGGCCTCGCCGGGCCGCTCAGGCGGTATCACGGCCTCGCGCAACGCCCACACCGCATGCACGGTGGCGTAGTCGAACTCGACGCCCTGCCCGATGCGGATGGGACCCGAGCCCAGGATCACCACCTTGGGCTTGTCGGTGGGGCGAACCTCGTCCTCGAGCTCGTAGGCCGAGTAGTGGTAGGGCGTGTAGGCCTCGAACTCGGCGGCGCAGGTGTCCACGGTCTTGTAAACCGGTCTGGCTCCCGCCGCCAGGCGCTCCTGGCGGGCCGCCGCTTCCGAGACGCCCAGCAGCTCACCGATGCGGGCGTCGGAGAGGCCCAGCCCCTTGGCGTAGCGCCAGTCCTCGCGGTCTGAAAGCCGCCACTCGCCCTTGGCGAGCGCCCGCTCGGCCTGCACCACCTCTGCGAACTGGTGCAAGAACCAGCGCTCGATGCGGGTGGCCTGGTAGAGCTCGTCGATGCTCATCCCCCGGCGCAGCAGCTCGAGCACTGCATAAATTCGCGTGGGGCTAGGGTAGAGCCGGGCCAAGAGCTCGGCGTCGGTGAGGTGGGCAAACTCCGCGCGCACGTCGGCCTCGAGGCTGCGCAGGGCCTTGCCGAAGGCCTCCTTGAAGGTGCGACCGATGGCCATCACCTCCCCCACGCTCTTCATCTGGGTACCCAGCCGGTCGGAGAAGTGGCCCTGGGTGTTGGGCAGGGTGCTGAACTTCTCGAAGGCGAAGCGGGGGATCTTGACCACCACGTAGTCGATGGTGGGCTCGAAGGAGGCCGGGGTCTTCTGGGTGATGTCGTTGGGCAGCTCGTCGAGGCGGTAGCCCACCGCCAGCAGCGCGGCGATCTTGGCGATGGGGAAGCCGGTGGCCTTGGAGGCCAGGGCGCTGGAGCGCGAGACGCGGGGGTTCATCTCGATGACGATCATGCGCCCGCTCTTGGGGTCGATGGCGAACTGGATGTTCGAGCCGCCCGTCTCCACGCCGATCTCGCGGATGATGGCCTGGGCCGCGTCGCGCATCCTCTGGTACTCGACGTCGGAGAGGGTCTGGGCCGGGGCCACGGTGATGGAGTCGCCGGTGTGCACGCCCATGGGATCGACGTTCTCGATGGAGGTGATGATGACCACGGTGTCGCCCCGGTCGCGCATGACCTCGAGCTCGAACTCTTTCCAGCCCACGATGCTCTCCTCCACCAGCGCCGAATGGGTGGGCGAGAGCGAGAGCCCCCGGCTCAAGATCTCGACGAACTCGGCCTCGTCGGCGGCGATGCCGCCCCCGGTGCCACCCAGGGTGAAGCTCGGGCGCACCACCACCGGGTAGCCCGTCACGCTGCGGGCGAACTCTAAGCCCTCCTCGAGGCTATGTACCATCTTGCCCCGCGGCACGTCGAGCCCGATCTTGAGCATGGCCCGCTGGAACTCCTCGCGGTCCTCGCCTTTCTTGATGGCCGCCGCGTTGGCCCCGATCAGTTCGACGCCGTACTTCTCGAGGACCCCCCCCTCGTAAAGCTGCATGGCCAGGTTGAGCGCAGTCTGGCCGCCCAGGGTGGGCAGCAGGGCGTCAGGCCGCTCCCTGGCGATGATTTTCTCCAGGAACTCCACGGTGAGGGGCTCGAGGTAGGTGCCCTCGGCCAGCTCGGGATCGGTCATGATGGTGGCCGGGTTGGAGTTGACCAGCACCACCTCGTACCCCACCGAGCGCAGCGCCTTGAGGGCCTGGGTTCCCGAGTAATCGAATTCCGCCGCCTGGCCGATGGTGATGGGGCCAGACCCGATGATCAGGATTTTCTTGATGTCCGTGCGTGCTGGCATCGTGTCCTCAGCTCTCCAGCCGGTCAGCCTACCACTTTTGGCCGCCCTCGGCTCCAAGCGCCCATGCTACCCGAATAAAGATGTCGGGTTCAAGCATAAACTTTCAATCCACGCCGCCCATGCGCGGGACGGGGCAGGCCACGCACACACCTAGTCTTGCGACCGGACCACGGCCATGATGCCGCCTGGTTGCAATCCCCTTGCGGGGCTTTTTGTTTGCGACGGGCGAGGTTCGTGGCCCCGGCGAGCTGCCCCGGTGGGTGGCGTTGCAATCCCCTTACGGGGCTTTTTGTTTGCGACCGTGAGTATGCGGGTGCTCACCCGGCGGAAATAGCCCCGCGTTGCAATCCCCTTACGGGGCTTTTTGTTTGCGACGAGGTCATTCAAGAGACCGATTGGCTGGCCGTGGTGGAGTTGCAATCCCCTTACGGGGCTTTTTGTTTGCGACGGGTGGTACTTGAACAAGTGGGCGGGACGCAGCGGTGACGTTGCAATCCCTTTGCGGGGCTTTTTGTTTGCGACGGCGGTGGTGGTGGACCCCTACCCCTGCGTTGCAATCCCCTTACGGGGCTTTTTGTTTGCGACATCTCGGCGACCAAGGTATCCGCCGAGAATGCGCGGACGAGTTGCAATCCCCTTACGGGGCTTTTTGTTTGCGACGCGCGCCGAGTATGCGGAGATGCTTCGCAAGGCGGAGCAGGTTGCAATCCCCTTACGGGGCTTTTTGTTTGCGACAGCATACCCCATAAAACCCCGTCCTGTACAGGGGTGCCGGAGGGTAGATTTATGAGAAAGTGGAGTTATCCACAGCCTCCCTGTGGATAAGCGAGGTGAAAAGCGGGATTTATGCCGATGGGTGCTTACTTCCCTGCACATTTAGATTTTGTGTCGCAGGGATTTGCGATGGAGAAGGGAAAAACTGGCTTTCAAGGTGCGCTGCGGGTGGCCCCGCTAGGAGGATTATAGCATTTTGCGCAAAACATAACGCCGGGTTTTGAGAAGCGGGCTTTGTGCCCTTCCAGACAGGGATGGTGCCCACTTTTTCCAGCGAGGGGGTGCGATCGCGCAGGGATTTTTTGCGGGTTTCCCCTTGGCCGACGTATCCTGGGGGTATGCGTAACCTCAAAGCCGAGATGCTCGAGACCTTCCTCCGGGAAAACCCCCTCATCGTGGACGTGCGGCCCGAGGCCGAGTACCTGCGAGGGAGCCTCGAGGGGGCCATCCACCTGCCGGTGCAGGCCATCCAGCACGGCGATCACGACCTGCCCAAAAACCGCCCGATCCTGCTCGTCTGCGAGCGGGGAGCTATGAGCGAGCTGGCCGGGCTTTACCTCGAGGCCGCCGGCTACGAGCAGGTCTATAACCTCGAGGGCGGCCTGCGGGCCCTGAGAAAAGCATAGGGGCGCACCACGGTGCGCCCCGGCAGCCTGAAGAGCTTACTCCTCCGGCCCCTTAGCGATGGGCACGCCCACGCTGTTGCCCCACTCCGTCCAGCTCCCGTCGTAGTTCTTCACGTGCGGGTAGCCCAGCAGGTACTTGAGCACAAACCAGGAGTGCGACGAGCGCTCGGCGATGCGGCAGTAGGTGATGACCTCTTTGTCGGGGGTCACACCCTTGGGTTCGTACAGGGCCCGCAACTCCTCTACGGGCTTGAAGGTGCCGTCCGGGTTGACGGTGCTGGCCCAGGGGATGCTCTTGGCCCCGGGAATGTGACCGCCGCGCAGTACCCCCTCCTGCGGGTACTCGGGCATGTGGGTCTTCTCGCCGGTAAACTCCGCCGGGCTACGCACATCCACCAAGGCACCTTGCCCGGCTTTTACCTTCTCCAGGTGTTGCAACACCTCGTCGCGGAAGGCCCGCAAGGCTGGGTCGCGCTTTCCTGGGGTGTAAGAGCCCTTGGGGTAAGTGGGCTTTTCGGTGGTGAGGGGTTTGCCCTCTTGGATCCACTTGATCCGCCCGCCGTTCATCAACTTGAGGTGCTGGTGGCCATTGTAGCTGAAAAACCAAAAGGCGTAAGCGGCCCACCAGTTGTTCTTGTCGCCGTACAAGACGATAGTGGTGTCGTTGGAGATCCCTAGGCGTTCAAAAAGCTGCGCCAGCTCTTCGGGCTGGATGAACTCGCGAATCACCGGGTCCCACAGGTCGGCTTGCCAGTCGATCTTTTGGGCGCCGGGGATGTGGCCGGTGTCGTAAAGCAGGATGTCCTCGTTGACCTCGAGGACGCGGATGTTGGGGTCATTGAGGTGTTCTAGTACCCAATCGGTGCTGACCAAGACTTCAGGGTGGGCATAGCTCATACCTTCCTCCTTATGTGGGCTAGCTGCTTGGGTCGCCTCGCAGCGGCTTCCGCGTAAAACGACCCCACTGCCGCTACACTAACACAGTTTACAAACCCTGTAAACTATATTTATGCGTCTTTCCACTACCGATATCTACGCTTTCAAGGCGTTGGGCTACCTAGGCACTCAGCCTCCTGGGCGCTATGTAGGGAGCGAGGAGCTGAGCCGGGCCACCGGGGTGCGGCGCACCTACTTGGTACGGATCCTGGCGGCTTTGGTCGCCCAGGGGTTGGTGGCTTCCAAGAAGGGGGCCGGTGGGGGTTATGCCCTGCCCCGGCCTCCTCAGGAGATCAACCTGCGCGACGTGATCCGGGCAGTGGACGGACCTATTGCTCCGCTGTCTTGCGTGAGCCTGAAGTGGCCTAAAGTCTGTCTTGAAGAAGGCCGCTGCCATGCCCGCAATCGGATCTGGATCAAGGTACGCGACGCGGTGCTGGAGGCGTTGAGCCAGGTCAGCGTGGCCGATCTGGCCGAGGACTTCCATCAGGGCGTGGGGTACGATGAGTGCTTGGAGCACCTGTTGCCCCCCAGCGAACTCTTCAAAGGGGCTTACCTGCCAGTGGGGCAGTAGGAGCCGGAAGACTCAGGGGTCCGGTAACGCGCCCTTCGGCCAGGCGAGGCGGGTCCACTGCGTCTGGCGCTTAGCGTTTGTACACCCGCCGCTCGGCCTCGATGGCGCGCTGGGTTTCTTGAATTTCCCGTAGGAGCTCCACGCTGGGCCTGGACTTGAGTTCTTGCTTGAGCTTGTCCAGCCGGATCTCGTAGTAGACCTCGCGTAGCCGAGCCATGCTGAGGTGGAGCTGGTTCTCGAGATCGCTGGGGATCTCGTCGGGCCGTTTCATCAAGGCATCGAAGAGCCGGTCCCCCTCGCCCCGTTCCTGGAAGTGGCGGATCACCCGGGCTTTCCCCACTCCCGACTTCGCTACCTGCATGAACTCGGCAAGCAAGCTTCCCTCAGGCGGCCAGGTGTGGTCTTCCACGTACTGCGCCCACTGCGCAAACTCTTCATCGGGGGCCGAGTAGAGCAGGGCGATTACGTCCAGCTCGCGTAGCAGGCGCTTTTCGGTGAGGTCGGGGCGGGCTAGGCCAAAAGCGGTGCCGGGATTAGGCTGGGGCTCGCGGCGGCTGGGGGGGGCCTTGCGGCTCCTAAGGTAGTCTTCTAAAGCCCGGCGCTCGAGCCCGAGCCGCTCCTGCACCACCCGTTTGAGCGCTTCGGCTACCCCATCCAGCGGATCGTTGGAGAGCAAGCGGGGTAACAGCGCCTCGAGCACCCGCCGCTTCCCCTCCACCGACTCCAGGTTGACCCCTTGGGCCGCCGCTTGGAAGCGGAACTCCACCTCGGGGAGCGCCGCCTCGAGCGCCCGTTGGTAACGCTCAGGCCCATCTGGGAGCAAGAGCAGGTCGCCGGGATCCTTGCCCCCCTCCAGCGCCACCGCGTACACCAAGAAGCTGCGGGCAATCTCCAGCTCGAGGCTTTGTAGCGTGGCCTTGCGCCCAGCCTCGTCGGCGTCGAAGGAAAGATAGATTTCGCGGACTTCGTGCCGCTTGAGGAGCAACCCCTGTTCGGGGGATAACCCTGAACCCAGCACCGCCACCGCCTCGGTGAAGCCCATCTGGTGCAGGGCGATCACGTCGAACAGGCCTTCCACCACGATGGCCCGGCCCCGTTCGCGCAAAGAGGGACGGGCTTGGGGGAAGCCGTAGAGCAGTAGGCTCTTTTTGAAGAGAGGGGTCTCGGGAGAGTTGAGGTATTTGGGGCCGTCCTCCTTGCCGAGGGTCCGCGCAGTGAAGGCCACCGTGCGGCCCAGCGGGTCCTGGATGGGGAAGGTGATGCGGTGGCGGAAGCGGTCAAAGTAGCGCCCCTCCCGTTCGGCCAGCACCCCGGCGGCTAGCCCCTCTTCGGGGCTCACGCCCTTGCTGCTCAGGAACTTGATCAGCCCGTCCCAGCTTTGCGGCGCGTAGCCCAACCCGAACTTCTCCACCGCCTCATCGCGCAATCCCCGCCCCCTCAAGTAGGCGAGGGCTTCGGTTTTGAGGTTTGCCCGGAAGTATTCCTGGGCCAGGTTCAAGACCTCGTACAGCTCCCGCTTTTTGCCCTGGCTCCTGGCTTCGGGGAGCTCCACCCCCGTCTCTTGCGCCAGCCGCTCGAGCGCCTCACGGAAATCTATCCCTTCAATCTTCTGCAAAAACCCGAAGATGTCTCCGCCGGCTTTGCAGCCGAAGCAGTAGCACAGGCCCTTGGTCTCGTCCACATGGAAGGAGGGGGTCTTTTCCTGGTGGAAGGGACACAACCCTTTCCAGCGTCCCTTGCCGGCTGGCTTGAGGGCTACGTAACGTCCCACCAGCTCGCGGATAGGCATCCGTGAGCGGATGAGTTCGACAGCTTGGCTGCTCCTCGAGTCCATGGCGGAAACTACGGGAAACCAAAGGCTAGGGCCAAGTCTAGGGCTTGGTCGGGGTGGGGCCAGGAGACGTGCTGGACGGCACGGACCGACTCCTGAAAGACCCGAGGGGGTCTACCGGATCAGGATACTCTAAGCTCGAGGGTGGTAGGTTAGAACAGCCCGCCCGCTGCCGGCACGAACCCTACAAATCCCGGCTGGGGCGCTTGGGGCTTCAGCCCGTACCGGGATGCAATATGTTGCCGTCGTGCTGGGTGATTTTTTGGGCTTGGATCTGGAGGCGGGCTTGGGTTTTGAGGTGCTCGCTGTCCTCGTCCTCGAGGGTTTCCAGCCAACTCAGGGCCTGCAGAGCCTGCCCCGCTTCCAATAAGCGGCGCGCCACCTCCTGACGGAGGCTACGGTTCAGGGCGGGGCTGGGAACGATGAGCAGAGCTTCGTTGTAGGCCTCCAGGGCCTCAGCCCTGCGGCCTCGGAACCAGCGTTCTTGCGCTACCAGCCGCCACAACCGGAAAGCAGCCGCTTGTTCCCCGGCCATACTCAAGTAGAGAGCGGCTTGTTCAAGCTGCCCGACTCCCTGACACCACTCCGCGGCCTCGAGCCACCACCGCTTGGCTTGCTCGGGGCTCACCAAGGTCAGGGCCGTTTCGCGCAGGTAGGGTGCGGCAAACACCAACCGCTCTCCCTGGAACTCGAGGAAGCCCTCTTCCACCAGACGGTGGAGGTGGGCTTCGCCGTTTAGCAAATGGCGTACCAGCGCCAAATCGGCCCCCTCGCCCAGCACGGCTATGCACAGCAGGGCAGAGCGAGCGGGACGAGGTAGGCTGTCGAGCCGCGGCTGGTAGGCCCAGCTTCCCCAGGCGGCCAGATCGGCCAGAGGGTCTTGATTCCCCTGGCTGCGCGAGAGGGCTTGGAGCATCAGGGGCAGGCCACGGCTCTTGAGGGCCAGGATCTGATGGGCCGCTTCTTCGAGGTCGGGGCGCAACTCGCGGGCACAGGCCAGGGTGCCCGCCTCGTCCAAGGGCGCCACTGTTAGCACCTCCACGCTTCCTGCTTCCCACAGGTTGCGCCGGGAGGTGCTCAACAGCAGAACCCGGCCACGCGGGCGGTGGTGGAGCAGTTGGATCAGGAAAGGGTCGGCGGCGTGGAGGTCTTCCAGCAAGATCACCAGGGGTTGGGATTCGGAGAGCAAGGCCAGAAGCTGCAACCAGCCCTCGATCATCAGCCGCTCCAGCTCGATTTTGGGCGCAGGAGCCTGGGGCAACAAACCTACGCTGTAGGCCAAGGCTTGCTTGAGGGAAGGAGGCAGCGGCGTTCGCCCCAACCACTCCCCCACATCCCCCTCGATCAGCTTGTGCAGCGCCAGGTATAAGCTGTGGCGTAGAGAGCCTTCCCTGCTGAATCGGGGGGCTAGAACACCCCGCACTCCGGCGGGAAGATGGCCCAGGAAATGCCGGGCCAGGTGGGTTTTGCCGCTACCCAAAGGGCCCACCAGGGCCAGGTGTTGGCCCAAACCGTGCCGAGCCGCCTCGAGGGCCTCATGCAGCCGCAGAATTTCGGCCTCACGCCCTATCAGGTTATGGATGCGTTCCTCGAGGCCCAGGTAGCGGTGGGGGCGTAGGGGGCCGCCCTGGCCTTTGAAGACTTGGAGCTCGAGGGGGTGGTGGCGGCAGAGCGGGACCAGCCGCAAGGTGACGGCGTCGCTCCAGACTTCTCCTGGCGGGGCGGCTTGGGAGAGCCGCTGGGCCAGGTTGACGGCGGGACCCAACACCGTGGAGGACCCTGCCTGTCCATCCCCCAAAGGGGCCCGCAACACCAGCCCGCTGGCTACTCCGGCGCGGGCCGGGAGGGGGCTCCCGGTTACCATGGCCAGCGCTGCTTCCAAAGCGGCCCCGGCGTCGTTTTCGCGGCTGCGGGGAGCGCCGAATACCGCTAGGAGCCCATCGCCCAAATACTTGTCGACGTGCCCACCGTAGCGGCGGACCTGGGTTGCGGCCTCCGAAAGGGTGCGCCTTACGGCCCTCCAGGTGATTTCCAAAGGGTTTTCGAGGGCGAACTCGCTAAAGCGGGAAAGGTCGAAAAAGACCACGCTGACCCAGCGGCGCTCATGAACCAGAGCGTGTTCGCTGATGCCGCACCCGCAGTTTCCAGCATCGTAGACATAGTGACCGCAGTCAGGGCAGCGCATGGTCATCTCTGGGCGTCGGGGCGGAAGGCCATCAGCGGGGGGGCGGTTACCACCCGAAGTGGCCCGGAGAACAGGTCGGGGCCGATGAGATGGCTGGGTAGGCCGAGCACCACCGGAACCCCTATGTCCATCAGGTAGAGGTTCCGGGCCAAAGCCTGCACCACCCGACCGCGCAACTCGTAGCGGCCCCGCTCCATGGGGTAGGCTCCGGGACTGGCTTCTCCGCCGTAAGACAGGTGTTCAACCTCAGCGTGAAGAAGGAGCCGGGCCCGCCCGGTAGGGGCTGGAGGCAGACCCCGATCAAAAGCCAGGAACACCCCTGCGGAGGTGACGACCTCGAGCACCGGGCTGCCCTGGGGCTCGGGGGCCAGATTGGCCTCCAGCGCATAGGCGGCGAAGCGCTCGAAGAAACCTTCGGGGGTGTCCTCGAGCACGGTGGGCCGTTGGCTTAGGGCTTCCACATCCATAGCATTATGAAAAATCTTAAACAAAATATAAAAACGTAAATCAAAGATACATCCTTTGCCCTGGCGTGTCAAAAAGCAGGGCTCGCTTTAGCGAGCCCTGCTGGGTTTCGTGGGTGCTGGCTCAGAACAGCGGCCCCAGGCGGAAGTGGAACTTCCCTTGGGCTTGCCCCTCTACGAACCCCACCCCGTAGTCGAAACGGATCGAGGGCAACAGGGCCCCGAAGAGGTTTAGGTCGAGCTGGAGGCCTAGGCCAAACCCCATGTGGAGCTGGGGTTGGGGGTTGGCCGCGCTTCCCCAAGCGGTTCCCAGGTCGGTAAAGGCGATCCCGATGACGTTAGTACCGCCGCTTTCCGAGAAGCGGAAGTCATAGCGGTACTCGAGCGAGCTGGTGAAAAAGTACCGACCTGTCTGGAACCGCGTATCGTAGCCGCGCAGGGTCAAGGCCTCGTCGAGGGTGCCGCCCACCCCGAAAAGGGCTTCGCTAGGGATGGTCCCCGCCACCCCCAGCATGGTCCCGGTAGAGACCCGCAGGGCCAGGGCTTGGCGCTTAGCCTGATCCAGGCTCCAGTAAGTTTTGCCGGTGAGGCTGAAGGGGATGTACTGCGAACTGCTTCCGTTGCGAGGGAGGGTCAGCACGTAGCTGGTTTGGGCGCTGGCCCCGAGACCCTGGGTGGGGAAGCTGGGGTTGTCGGCGTTGGAGTAGGTGGCGGAGAGGCTCAGGGAGAAGTTGTTGCTGGGAGAGGGAAGCAGGGCTCGAGCTTGATCTTCGGTGACGCCGGTGTAGCTGGGGTCGCTACACTGCGGTTTTTGGGTGTTGTTGGGGTCGTTGACACAGGGGCGGTTGGGGTCGTAGATCTCGAGGCTGGGCGATTTGTACTCATAGCGCAGGGAGGTGCCCAGGCGCAAGTTGGGTAAGCTTGCGGAGAGCGGGCGAGAAAGCCCAAACTCGAAGCCGGTGCTGCGCTGGGTGTACTGCCAGCCGGTTTTATTGCCGTTGGAGTCGTAAAGGTCGTAGTTGGGCACCGGGCGGCTGAAGACGCTGAAGCTGGCCGCGGTGCGAACTTCTTTGAAGTCGGCGAAGTCCAGGTAAACCCAGGGAATCTGGTAGGCCAGCGAAAGCGAGAGGTTATCGCCGGACTCGTTGAACCCGAAGGAAAGCTCGGCGCTCAGCTTGTGGTTGAGGCCCCACAGGTTCCCCTCATTGTACGTGACGGAACCGCTCCACCCCTCCAGGCTGCTCCAGCCGATGGAGGGCACGAAGGCCCCGGTGCGCCCCTCTTTGAGGCCTAGCACGATGATGATCTCGTCGGGTTTCTCCCCCGGCTCCACCGTGCGCGAAGGCGGCTCGGCCAAGACCCCGGTGCGCAGCACGTTGGAAAGCCCATTGAGGAAGGCCCGGACCGAGAAGAGGGTGCCCGGCTTGGGCAGCTCGCGCAGGATCACCTCGTCTTGGGTACGGTGAGGCCCCGACCAGTTGAGCTTGTACCCCCCGATCTTGACCTCGCTGAGGGTTTGGGTATAGACCCCGTTCTCAAAGGTGATTTTGGGCTGGGCGACGATCTCGTAGCCCTCGCTGCGATAGAGGTTCAATAGTCGTCCGAAGTCCTCGTTGGCCAGAGCCGGGCTGAAGACATCGCCGGGTTTGAGGCGTAAGGCCGCCCTAAGCCTGGCTTCCGGGATAGCGGTGGCCCCCACGATGCGGACCTCACGGATGGGGCCATAGGTCTGCTCGCCCGGCTCGAGGATCAGCCGCACCCCGTCGTTTCCCACCGACTCCGCGCGGAAGCCCACCTGCCGCCCGGTGGCCTTGGTGAGGGCGTTGATCCCGTCCAGGAGGCGGTCGTAGTTGAAAGGGTCGCCCGGCTTGAGCCCCAGGTTGGCCACGTCCAGTCCGTTGCCCTGGATCTCCGCCACCTTGAGTTCACGCAGCCGCACCTTGAGGGTTCCCTCTTCCAGCACAGAGTTGGCCACGTCCACCCCGCTGCCGCGGAAGCCCGCCTGGGCGTAGATCTGGGCGATCTGCTCGAGGGCCGAACGGTAGCGCTCGAAGTCGAAGCGCCCTCCCTGCGCGATGGTCTGAACGATGGGCTCGAGCCGATCTTTGGGTACGAAAGTGGGGTTATCCAGCTCGACCTTCTTGACTTCGGGGGTCTCCTGGACCTTGAAGCTGAGATTGACCCCCTGGGTGACGGTGCTGGCTTCGAAGGTGACGACCGGGCTAAAGGGAAAGCCCTGTTGGCGGTAGTACTGGGAGAGCCCCTGGGCAGCTTCGTTGGCCCGCTTGGGGTTATAGGTCGCTCCCGGTCCCAGGGCGAACTCGTTGAGCAGGAATTGCTGCGCCACGGTTGGCGGCAGCACTTTACTGTCGAAGGTAACGGTGTTGATGGGGGGGTTGGGGGTCAGCTCGACCACCAGCTTGTTGCCTTCTAGCCGCACCGCCACATCTTGGAAAAATCCCGAGTCCAGTATGGCTTTGCGGGCCGCCTCGAGGTCGCCCGGCTCGTCACCTACACCAAACGGTAGGGCGATACGGGCTAGGGCCTGGAGCACCGGGTCGCCGCCGCGAATCTCGAGGTCTTGAATCGGTGCGGCCAGGGCCAGGCTCACCACCATGAAAACGAGAGCTAGAGCACGTTTCATCCGCCAAAGGATAACGGAGCGGGGTGAACAAGGAGTGAGAAGCACCTAACAACGGGCAGGGGGTCGAGAGAGGCCGGGTTGGGCGACGGACCTAGGCCCGGGCCGGGATTCGACGCCGCCGGCTTTTGGTTTGGTATCGTAGGGCTTATGGATAGCCTGGGTATCTACGAAGCTATTCAGCAGACCGTCGCTTTTATTCGCCAGCAGACCGACTTCGTACCCGAGGTGGGCATCGTGCTGGGTTCGGGGCTGGGGCCGCTCGCAGACGAGATCGAGGCCGTGGCCAGCTTTCCCTATGCGGACTTACCGCACTTCCCTCGTTCGACGGCCCCCGGTCACGAGGGAAGGTTGATTTTAGGGAAGCTCGAGGGCAAAAAGGTGCTGGCCTACAAGGGCCGGGTGCATTATTACGAGTCCTACACCGCCGCCGAGGTGGTCTTTCCGGTGCGGGTCGGCTTTTACCTGGGCGCCAAGACCTTCTTCCTGACCTCCGCCGCCGGGGGGCTCAACCCTCACTGGAGGGCCGGAGACCTGATGCTCCACCTCGACTACCTCAACATGGCCGGGATCAACCCGCTCAAGGGTCCTAACGATGAGCGCATGGGGCCACGCTTCCCGGTTATGTTCGACGCTTATGACCCCGAACTCAATGCTTTGGCCCGCAAGGTGGCCCGCGCTCAGGACCTGAGCCTGCGCGAGGGGGTTTATGTCTGGTTTGCCGGGCCCGCCTTCGCCAGCCGAGCCGAGCTGCGCATGTTGCGCCTTCTGGGGGCCGACGCCATCGGCATGAGCATGGTTCCTGAGGTGATTGCCCTGCGCCACCTGGGGGCGAGGGTCTTGGGGTTGTCCACCATTACCGACATGGCCCTCCCCGACTCCACCCACCACGCCACCGAGCAGGAGGTGCTCGAGGTCGCAGCCCGCACCGGAGCTACCTTCCGCAGGTTTGTGCGGGGGATTTTGGCCGCTATGTAGTATGGCCTTACCCCAGGTTCTCGAGCGCATCCAGGCCGCGGCGCGCCGCGCCGGGCGTGACCTTGGAGCCATACGGCTGGTGGCGGTAACCAAGGGACATAGCCCCCAGGAGATCCAGGACAAGGTGCTGCGATACGGGAATTTTCCCTTGGGCGAGTCCCGCGTGCAGGAAGCCCTGCCCAAGATGGCCGCACTTCCGGGGCTCGAGTGGCACCTGATCGGCCCCTTGCAGCGCAACAAGGTCAAGTTCTGCTCGGGTTTTGGCCTCATCCACTCCTTGGATTCGCTCAAGCTGGCCGAATACATGAGCAAGAAAGCCAGGGAGATGGGGCATGCTTTCCGGGTGCTGGTGGAGGTCAACCTGAGCCTCGAGCCGCAAAAACACGGCTTTTGGGAGGGCGAGCTGGCCGAGGTAGTGCCGCGCCTGCGCGAGATGGAAGGGCTCGAGGTGCAGGGGCTTATGACCGTCGCCCCCTATACCGAAGACCCCCGGACGGTGAGGCCCCTTTTCGCCCAGCTTTCCCGCCTGGCCGACCGCTTTGACCTGCCCGAGCGCAGCATGGGCATGTCCGGCGATTTCGAAGTGGCGGTGGAGGAGGGGGCCACCTTGGTACGGATCGGCCGCGCGTTGTTCGAGTAGATGGGGGCGCTTTACAGAAAGCCAAGCGCTTCGGGCGTATAATACGCGTAGCGGTGTTTTTGTGGCTAGCCGGTGTGGTAGGTTGAAATATGCCGGATAAGGTGGACGACTCTATCGAAACGGTGATCGCGACCCTGCCGGGGGTACAGACCCAGCTTACTGCGCTCGACGTGCGCTACCAAGAATTCAAGCGGGGGATGCGGGGCTATGTGGTGGCGGACGTGCGGGAGTACCTGGGACGGGTCGCCGACCAGCTCGGAGCGCTCCTGGAGCAGAACGAGGCCCTGCGGACTAGGATCCGTACCCTCGAGGCCGAGCTTGCCGAGGCCAAGGAGGGCGAGGCCGAGCTGCGCCGTGCGGTGGTGGCCGCCGAGCGCATCGCCCGCGAGATCAAGGCCCAGGCCGAGCGGGACGCCGAGTTGATCAAAAAAGAGGCCGAGTCGGCCCGCGAGGTCTCGTTACAGGAAGTGGTAGCCGAGATGAAGCGGGTCCGGGTGGAGATCGAACAGCTCAAGAACGAGCGCGACCTGTTTGTCTCGCAGTTCAGGGCGCTGCTGGAGGGTTACCTAAGCTCGCTGGAGAAATACCGGCGCTAACTTGCCCTCAGCGCACCACCCCCAGGCGGGCCAGCAGGCTCAGTAGGCCCTCGCGCCAGTAGTAGCTCGCGCTGAAGCTGCCGCGCACCGGGTAACCCTCGGCGTTGAGCCCCAGGCTTTGGGCTAGGTAGAGGGCCCGCGGTAAGTGGGGCTCGTCGGTCACCACGACGATGCCCTGCTTGCCCACCAGGCCTTTGATGTTGCTGAGGTTTTGCCAGGTGCTCTGGCTTTGGGTCTCGCAACGCAAAGCGGTGGGAGGAACCCCCCGGTCCCTCAGGTAACGGCAGCCTACCTCGCCCTCGCTGTAGCGATCCCCCGGCCGCTTGCCCCCGGTCACGATGATGCCCGGGGCGAGGTGATGGCGGTACAGGCGCAGGGCCACCTCGAGGCGGCCTTTGAGGATGGGGCTGGGGCGACCGTTGTACTGGGCGGCCCCCAGCACCACGATCCAGCCGGGAGGGGCACCGTGTCCGTATTGAGGGGCCTGGGCCCATCCCAGGGTCACGGCCAGGAGCAGGGCCAGGATGCGCAGACCAACCACCGCTAACCTCTTACAACAGCTTAGCCTCTTTTAGGGCCAACAGCAGCTCATTTGGGCTTCCAAACCGGGGCGAGAGATCGGCGTTGGTAGGGGTCGCCAGGAAAAAAGCCCGTATCCCGGCTTGCTGGGCAGCTTGTTGGTCGGCCCAGGAATCCCCCACGAAAATCGCTTGGCGCCTGTCCAGGGCGAAGTGCTCGAGCGCTTTGAGCAGGAGATCGGGAGCAGGTTTGGGCGGCCCGTCCTCGCGGGTGAGGACCAGGTCAAAGCGCAGGCGGTGCTTGGCCAGGACGGTGGCGGTGCTCTCGCGGTGGTTGTTGGTGATGAGGGCGGTGTACACCTTGCCCTCGCGCAGCGCCGCCAGCAGCTCCTCCACCCCCGCTCGCAGCAGGGCCGATTGCGAAAGGGCCAGTTCCATGGCTTGGAACTCCTCGAGAATGGCCTGTCGTTCCGCCGCGGGGTAGTGGCGCACTCCCTCGATCACCAGCCGGTCTAGCGGGAGCCCCCACTTGCGCTTGAAGCCCAGGAGGGGAGAGGGGTGCCGGGGCTCGAGCAGGGTATCGTCCATGTCGAAGAAAACCGCGCGCACGGAAGATATCCTAACCGATGCGCGGCGTACAGGGCGAATGTGATCTTCCTCAAGGCCGGGCTGAAGGGGCGTGTTATCCTTGGAGAAGAGCGTGGACAGAATCCTCGGACGTACCAACGGACTCAAACCCAGCCAGCTCCGACAACTCGCCAACCTCTACCGCCGCCGGATTCCGGCGGGACGCTTGCTTAATGCCGAGCTGGCGCGGACGCTGGCCCACCTTTCCGCCGAGCTCCATAAGCCCATCGCCTTGCTGATGGACCGTCAGGGGCACGTGCTGCGGGTAGCGGTGGGCGACGCCAAAGAGATGCCCATGCCGCAGATGGCCTACGTAGAGACGCGCCTGAGCGGT
Source organism: Meiothermus sp. Pnk-1 (assembly GCF_003226535.1). Taxonomy (NCBI): domain Bacteria; kingdom Thermotogati; phylum Deinococcota; class Deinococci; order Thermales; family Thermaceae; genus Meiothermus; species Meiothermus sp. Pnk-1. The sequence continues at coordinate 316,888 of NZ_QKOB01000002.1, forward strand.
TACCGGCTCCTGCATACGCATCTCGGCGGTGGGGGGTTATCGCGCCCCGACCTCACCACCCTCTTTCTCAACCGCCTGGATGTGCTGGCGGCTTTGGATGTGGACGTGAAAAGTGGCCTTCCGGGGCAGTTGCATATCGCTCAGCTTTCCCCCCCCGGCGCCCTCGAGGAAGACTGGCAGATCCTCCCCTCGAAGCCTTACCACGACTACCTGGAGTGGGACCTGACCGGGGCCACGGCGGCGCTGGAGGAGGAGCTGGCCCGTCGCTCGCGCACCTACGAACTCCAGGATGGGGCCGGGGAGCGGGCCATCCTGGTGGGGGTAGACCGGGGCGAAGGGGTACAGGCCGAGGTGGACCTGTCGGAGCTGGCCGAGCTGGCCCGCACCGCCGGGGCTGTTGCCGTCCACAAGGAACTGGTGTTCCGCCCTGGCCTGGACCCGCGTTACGCGGTGGGTCGGGGTAAGCTCGAGGAGCTGCAAAGCCGGGCCTACCACGAAAACGCGGGAACCTTGATCTTTGGGATTGACCTCACCCCCGCCCAGGCCCGCGAGATCGAGGCGGTCACGGGCTTGAAGGTGTTGGACCGTACTCAGCTCATCCTCGACATCTTCGCCCAGCACGCCCGCAGCCCCGAGGCCAAGGCCCAGGTCGAGCTGGCCCAGCTCAAGTATCTTTTGCCGCGGCTGGTGGGCAAGGGCAAGGAGCTCTCTCGGTTGGGAGGTGGCATCGGTACGCGGGGGCCGGGCGAGACCAAGCTCGAGGTAGACCGCCGCCGCCTGCAAGAGCGCATCACCCTCCTCTCCGATAAACTGCGCGAGATTGCGGGCCGCCGCCAGGAGACCCGCCGCGCCCGCGAGCGGGCTGGGCTTCCGGTGGTGGCGGTAGTCGGCTACACCAACGCCGGGAAGACCACCCTCATGCAGGCCTTGGCCAAGAACGGGGATGCCGGCGAAGACAAGCTCTTCGCCACCTTGCGCCCGCTGACCCGCCGGGGCTTTGTGCCGGGCGTCGGAGAGGTGCTCTACACCGACACCGTGGGCTTTATCCGGCACATGCCCGAAGAGCTGGTAGAAGCCTTCCGCTCTACGCTCGAGGAGCTGCGCGAGGCGGATCTGCTCTTGCACGTGCTGGATGCCTCGAGCGAGGGAGCCCTGGAGCGGCACGCGGTGGTAGAAGAGCTGCTGGGGAGGTTGGAGGTTGAAGTCCCCCGGGTGTTGGTTCTCGCCAAGGCCGACAAGGTTGGGGGATATGACCTCGAGTTCGTTAGAGAGCGCCTGGGGGGGATTCCCGTCTCGGCGGTAAAGGGCACGGGCCTGCTCCAGCTCAAGGAGCAGATCGCCGCTCGGCTGCTCTCGAGCGGGGTGCGCCCGGCAGGGTGGGCCAGGGCCAATGCCTGGGTGTCCTGAGCCCGCTAGCGGATGCTGAACCCCCTAAGCCCGGTGGATTTGCTCCACTGCACGTCCAGGCCGGTTACTCGGGAGAGCCTAGGGCCTTGGCGCAGAAATTCCAGGAATTGTTCGAGCTCTTCCCTTGGCCCTTCGGCCACCACCTCCACCCGCCCGTCGCTCAGGTTCTCGGCGTAGCCACATAGGCCCAGTTCCATTGCCCGCTGGCGGGCGTAGGCCCGGTAGCCCACGCCCTGCACCGTTCCCGTCACCAGCACCACGATCCGCTCCATCGGAAATTAGCCTATGGCATGTTGCCAATTTTTGGCTCCCCCCCCGGCTAGCGCCGCGGAAGAAACCCACCTAGGTTTCCCTCACGCTTTCCCAGTAAGCTATACAGGATGCGCTTTCGGCGCTTCTGGCCTCTGCTAATCCTTTTGGCGCTGGTGTCGCTTCCCGCAGCGCCGCCCCTGTTGGATTTACTGCTCAAACAGGGCCTGGCGGCGGCGGGGTTCCAGGGCCGGTGGACAGGGATCTCCGGGTATGTGTTCACCGGCCTTCGCCTGAAGGAGGGAGAGCTCCAAGGGCCGGGGATTAGGGTAAGGGCCCAGGAAGTCACGATCAGCTATCAGCTTTTCGGATTGCTGCGGCGTGAGCTGCCGTTGCGCATCCGGGTGAGGGGCGGGACCGTCAACCTGGAGTGGGATCGGCTGATTCCGGAGAAGCCCACCCAGCAACCGCCGCCCCCCTTTCGGCTGAGGGTAGAGCAGCTCGACCTCGAGCACGTGGAGGCCACCATCGCCCAGGGGCAGCGCCTTCCCATTCCCAAGCTGCGGCTTAGCCTCGGGGGCCGAGGCCCAGAATACGGCTTCCGCGCCCAGACCCCCGACGGGGCGATCAAAGGGACGGTCAAACGCACCGGCCTCGAGTTCGAGTCGTGGGAGATCCGCTTTGCTGGGGAGGTGCGGGCCGCCCGCTTCTGGTATCCGGGCCTCGAGGGGGGGAGGCTCGAGGGGACCTGGAAGCTCGGCCCCCAGGGCGTATTCGGCGACAACTACGTCCGTGGCGGGCGGATCAGGATCCCTGGGGTGCCCTTTCTCGCCGAGGGGGTAGAAGGGCCGATCGGTTTCGCGAAGGATCAGGTCACCGCCCGCCTCGAGGGGCGAACCCTGGACGGGCCGGTGTGGGCCACGGTGCGGGTGGACATCGCCGGGCGGCGCTATTCCTTCCACGTCGAGGGGACCCCCAGCCTCCCGGCCCTGGCCAAGAGCTACGGCTTGAGCCTGCCGGTGGAGGGCCGGGGGCCGCTTGTGCTCGACGGCGAAGGGTGGGAGAGGGTGCGGCTCAAGGGGCAGTTCCGCGGGGAGGGGGCGCTGACCGGCGAGCCCCTGGTGTACGCGGGGGATTTGGCCCTGGATAGGGCCTTCACCCTGCAAACCCAGGTGCGGGGGCGGTTTTTCGACCGGGAGTACCGGGCTGGCGTGAGCCTCGAGGGCGCCCACTACCGGGTCAACCTGACCGATAACTTCGGCAGCCAGCTCGCCTTACAAGGTGCAGGCGACCGGGCCAGCGGTGAGGGCAGCCTGGTGTGGCCGGTGCCGCTCAAGGGTAGGGCCCAACTGGTGTTCGACCTCGGGCGAGGCCGCTGGAACCTGGGGGTCCGGTCGCCGGGCGTGGGGTTTCCCCTGGCCCAGCCCCTCGACCTCTCGGGCCGCCTGCAGGGGGAAGGGAACCGAGTCAGCGGTGCACTGGGGCCGGTGGGGTTAGCGGGAAGCTGGGAGAACCTGGCCTTGGTGGTGCGCAGGCTGCCGCTGGTGGTGGGGGAGGTGGAGGGGAGCGGAAGCCTGCGCGGGGGGCGCTTATCCGCCGACCTCGCGTACACCTCGCCCTACGCCTCGTTCCCCCTGGCGGTGCGCCAGCAGGGCACGGCCTGGTTGCTCCGCTCGCCCCACGCCTGGGGGCGCTACGAGGGGGGTGTCTTCACCCTGGGCGTAGACGGCCAGCCGCTCACCCTGCTCGAGCCCCTCCAGCTTTTCGGGAAGGCGGTGTACCGCGACAACACCCTCTCCGGCGACTGGCGGCTGGTGGGGGAGCGGCTCGAGGTCCGCGGGGTGATCGAGGACCTGGCGACCCGCTTCGGCGGCGTGGTGCGCACCCCGGTGGGAACCCTGCCCCTCTCGGGCCGAGCCGATTCCGGCGGGGTGCAAGCACGGCTCTCGACCCTTAGCGTCACGGCGGGCGCCGGGGGGGTGCGGGTGCAGGGGCCGCTCGAGCTCAAGCTGGCCCCCGGCCTCGAGGTCTCCCTCCGCAGCGACCTCACCTACCAAAACGGGGAATTCTCCGGCACCGCCACCGCCGTCACCCCCTACCTGTCGGCGCGGCTGGAGGGCCGGGGCCAGGGCCTCTGGGTGACTACCCAGGGCTACGCCGAGCTTTCCGGGCCGGTTTTCCCCGACCCCCGGCTTTCCGGGCGGCTCACCCTGCCGAGCTTGGGGGCGGTGCAGATCCCCAACCTGCCCGCGCGCGTCACCCGCGACGGGGTCACCCTCGGCGAGAGCCGGGTGGACTTCAAACCTGGGCTTCCCTTCCGGGTGCTGTTACCGGCGCGGATCGGCGGCATCCCGGTCACCCTGCGGGGGACGGGAAACCTGGAGGGGGGCGACCTCGCGCTCCGGCTTCCCTGGGGCGAGGTGCGGGGTAGCGGGGACTGGCGCGACCTAAAGGTGACGGGCGAACTGGCCCACGCGCCGCTAGGGCAAGGTCAGCTGAGCGGTTCGGCGAACCTCTTCGAGGGGAGCTATGCCCTGCGCCTGACGGTGCCCAAGCTGGGCGGCGCCCTGCGGGTCTTCGGCAAGGGGGCCAGCCTGACCTACGCCGGAAGCTTCCAGGACGGGCGTTTGGAGGTCTCCGGAGCATACCGGGCGGGGGCCGGGCGGGAGGCGCTGGAGGGTCTCAGGCTGTGGGTCAAGGCGAGGGATGTTGACCTCACGCCCTTGGGCATCCCCTTCCGGCTCAGCGGGACCTGGGGGGATGGCGGCGGCCTGCTCCGCACCCAGACGGATTTCGGGGACTTCGAGGCGCGGGGGCAGGGCCTCCTGGGGCCGCTCGAGGTGCGCGGCGCGGGGGAGTGGGGCCGCCTCCGGGGTACCCTGGACGCCGAGCGGATCTCGGCCATAGCCCAGGTCACACTTCCCGCGCTCGAAGGGCAGGTGCGCCTGGCCGGACCTTGGAGCAACCTCGAGCTGCTGGGGCAGGGCCGCTATGACCTGCCCTACCTCGAGCAGGCCGGGTGGCGGCTCGAGGCCAACCTCAACCGGCAGACCTGGCGGCTTTCCGGGCCGCTGGAGCTTTCGGGGCAGGGGCTCGAATACCGTGGCCGGATCGTGCGCTGGGGCTACCGGGTAGCGGGCGAGGGGGGCGAGCTCAGCGGGCAGGTCGGCGGGGAAGGAACCAAAATCCGGGCCGAGCTCCAGACCACCTACCGGGGGGTTCCCCTGGCGGTTTCAGCCCGCACGGATCGCCTCGAGGTCCGGGCCGTGCAAGCCGACCTGCGGCTGCCCGAGGGGGAGGCGCACCTCGCCGAGGGGAAGGTAAGCTTCGACCTCGAGACCGCCCCTATCGCCAGGGCGTTCAGCCTTCCGGTCGTTGGGCGGCTCGCCGGATGGCTGGAGGTGGAAGGATTGCTGCGCGGCGACCGCCGCCCGCCGCCGGGTGAGGCCAAAGGCCGCCTCAAAGCCTGGGGCGAGAGCGTGGACCTCGCCTACCAGGGCCGCCAGCTGCGGGTCTTCCTGCCCGAGCGAAACGTAGGGGTTAACGCCGAGATCGGGGATCAGATCCGGCTGGAGGCGCTGGGCGACCTCTCCGGGGGGGTTCGGCTCGAGCCCGATCTACAGGGCGAGCTGCGCTACGCCGTCGGAGGCAATACCTTTACCGCCCATCTCGCCGGAACCCTGCAAACCCCACGGGTGCAGGCCGAGGCGGTAGGCGCTTGGGGGCAGGCGGTGGCCCAGATTGCAGCCGACCTGAAGGAGCAGACGGCCCGCGGCACGCTCGAGGTGCGCACCCCCTGGGCCGACGCCGGGGTGGTCTTTCACAGCGAGAAAACCCGCTACGCTGCGGCAGGGAACCTAAGGAGCAAACAGTACCTCGAGCAGGCCGGGCCGCTGTACCTGGAGGGGGAGGGCCTGGCCTGGGAGCTCGACTGGAAGGCCCCCCTGGGCGTGCAGGCGGAGGGCCGGGGCCTGGACTTCGAGCAAGTCCGGCTCTTCGGGGCGAACTCGGTGAAGGTCGCAGTGCAGCCGCAACCGCGGCCCGGCGATACCGGGGCTCGAGAGCGCAACTTCGACCTCCGGGGCGACCTCACCTACCGCCGGGCGGGTGGGACCTTCACCGGGCAGATGGCGGTCTCGAGCCCGGGGATCCGGCTCGACCTGCGCGGGGAGGGGAGGCGGTTATGGGCCGAGGGCGAGGCTTTCGGGGTGCAGCTGGCGGTCAACGGCGACGACCAGGGGAACCTGGGGGGAAGCCTCAGCTACACGCGTGTCTTGGGCCCCAGCCGCCTCGAGGTCGGCGGAGAGCTCTCGGGAAACCTCCAGGCCCCTAAGCTGGAGGGCCGGGGCTTGGTGCGGGGCCAGGGGAAGGTGATCGCCCTGCGCTTCAGCCACGCCGGAAAATTCTTCGCCCGGGCCGAGGGGGAGGGGGTGGACATCCGGGTGCAGGGCCCGGATTTGCTACAGGCCGGAGCCCTGGAAAACATCCGCTTGAGTGCGCACCTCGATGCTGACCTGGAGCCTTTCACCGGGGTCCCGGTACACCTGCGCACCCAGGCCGAGGGCCCCTGGCAGACCCTGGTCTTTCCCGTCGTGGTGAGCGGTTTCGATGCCCAGGCCACCGGCGAGGCCCGCCTTGACCCTCTTCAGGCCCGGCTCGAGGGCGTCTACCGGGGTCAGGGATTCCGGGTGATCTACCGGGACGGCCTCTCCGCAGAACTGACCGGGCCGTATCTGCGCGGGACCGTTCGCTGGGGCGAGGCGGGGCCGGCTGGGGAGGTGGCGGTGGAGTTTCCCTTGCCTGGTGGGGGTTTGCGCGGCCAGGCCGATCTAGCCCGCGCCGAGGCCGAGCTGAAGGGCTTTGGCGATTGGCGCGGCGCGCTCTCGGCGCGGCTGCCAGGAGGCTGGCGCGAGCCGGCACGGATCCGGCTCGAGGCCGACCTTGCGGGGCGGGTAGAGCTCCAGGGAGACCTCCAGGTCGAGCTTTCGCCCCGGGCGCTGGCGGGGCAGATGGTGGGGAGATACCCTGGGTGGGGCAGCGCACGGCTCGAGGGGAGGGGGACTCAGGTGCAGATCCGGGGGCAGGAGGAGCTAGCCCCCCTCACCGCGACCCTCGACCTAGCCTCGTTGCGCCTCAACTGGAGCTACGCTGGGGAGTTGCCCCAGGGGTTAGGTCGGCTCCGGGCCAGGGGGACCTACCCTGGGACTTGGCTCTCGGGTGAGTACCAAAACTTCGGCAAAACCTTGCTCCTGCGGGGCGAGGGAGAGCGGCTACAGGTCTCGGGCGGGGGGCTCCAGGGCCAGCTGGACCCCCAAGGGCCCTCCCTGCGGCTGCAAGACTTCACCCTGGGCCCGGCGGTGCTCAGCGGTACGGCAGCAGGGACGTGGTCGGCCCTCGACTTCAACCTCGCGTGGCAAGCGCTAGGCCGTGCAGGGGAGGTGCGTGGCCGTTATGGCGAGGGCCGTTTGCAGGCCAGTCTCCTTGGGGACGTAGCCGGTCAGGTGCTGCGGGGGCCGAGCTGGTCGGGGCGTCTTCGCATTCGTGAGGGAGAGCTACAGCTCTCGGGTTCGGAGGCGGTCCCTCGGGTGAGCGGGGAGTTCTTTGGGCTCCAGGCCAGGCTGGATTACCCCCTCCTGGAGCTGGCCACCCCCCGCGGGGAGAACCTGGGCGTGAACCTCCTGACCCGCCAGGCCCAGGGCCACCTGACCTATCAGGGCGTCGAGGTGGAGGGCTCGGAGGACAAGCTCACCGCCGGGTATCCCCTGGCGGATGGGCGTTTGCAGGCCGAACTCGACCTCAATACCCTGGCCCTCACCCTGAGCGCCCCCGACCTGGGGCAGGGCAGCCTCCGCTACACCGCTGGGGGGCTCGAGGGGGAACTCGGCGCCCGGCTGTATGGGGTGGACCTGACCCTGCGGGGGGCGGGCCAAAGGCTTTACTTAAGCGGGAGCCATCCGGCGAGCGACTGGATCTCCTGGGGCGCGGGCCGTTTCGAGGGGGAAGTAGGGCTTTCCGCCGATTGGAGCCTCAGCTACCAAGGGGAGGGGCAGACCTTCCAGGCCAAAGGGCGCGGGCTCGAGGGCCAGCTCCAGGCCCAGGGCCGCTGGGTCCAGGGCGAGCTGGCTTACCGCGGGGATTGGACGGGTGCGCTCGAGCTCGACATACCCCTCCAGCCGCTAGAATCCCGGCTCAAGGGTGAGCTTGCGGCCCGGAGCCCCTTGCAGGTGAGCGCGGTGCTCTCCGGAGCCATCGGCCAGATCAACTTGAACGCCCGGCTCGATGGCGGTGTGCCGGTGGCCCGGGCCGAGATGGCCCGCGTGGCCCTAGAGGATCTGCCCTGGCTACACCCGGTGGTGCCCTACCTGAGCGGGCGGGTCAGCGGGGCGGTGGACTATCGTGAGGGAAGGCTATCCCTTTCCTTGCAAGCCCAGGCGTTGCGGGTGAAGGGGGATGAGACCCCGCTCTCGATGCAGTTGGCGGCCACCTGGGGGGGCGCTCAGGCCAGGGGCGAGCTGCGCTTGGGCAAGAGCACCGCCCAGCTCGCGTTGGGCCAGGGTCAGCTTAAGGGGCGGGTACAGGCGGTGAATTTCCCGTTGCACTGGTTTCTTGCCGCCTGGGCGGGCGAACTCAAAGGACAAGCCTTCTGGACCGGCGAGGCCAGCTTCCGCTACAACTTCCTCGATCCCTGGGCTTCGCAGGGGTTGCTGGTAGGAGAGCGGCTGCGCTTTGAAGGCGGGGGCGATGCTTTGACCGGGCAGGCGGTGCTGCGCTACGAGAAGGAGCGCTTGGATATTGACAAACTGGACCTCTTTGGCAAAGGCACCTGGCGGGGAGAGGGCTACTGGAGCCGCAAAGGAGGAAGCCGCCTCCAGCTCGACCTACAAAACACCTCCTTCACCCCGGTGCTGCAGGTGATCCCCCCCTTAAAGCCCTTCTCTCCCGAGGGCAGCGGTACCCTGCGGCTGAGCTCGGATGGAAACCAATTCGCGCTCGAGCTGGAAAGGTTCCGATTCAAGCTGGGGCCGGTGGTGGGGGAGTTCCCCCAGGCCCGCCTGCGGCTAGGCGAGACCGCGACGGCGGAGGGAACCCTCAACCTCGAGGCGCCCTACCCGGCTCAGGCCCGGCTTTCCGGGGAGGGGAACCTCGAGAGCTTCGTGGTGCGGGCTCGAGGGAGCGCGCAGATTCCCCTTTTGGAACCCAACCAGCCCCTCAGCGTGGAGTTCCGTTACCCCGGTTATGTCACTACCGTCTCCACCGAGACTGCGACCCTCTCCGGTACGGTGTTCCCGCTGGCGATGGGCTTTTACGGGGAGATCCCGGTGAGCGCCCCTCGTTACTACTTGCAAGAAGGGCGGGTGCGGGTCAACGGATCGCTCAACCAAGAGGGGGGGCTCTTCAAGCTACGGGGGAACGTGGAGGTGCTGCGGGCCCGGCTGGCCCTACCCAGCGGGCAGCAGGAAGTCGCGGTGCCGGTGGGGGATTCTTCCAAGCCCGCCCCCCCAGGAAACCCCTCCGAGGCCGCCCCGCTGGAGTTCGTCAACCTGCGGATTACCGCGGAGCGCGGTATCCTTTTCCAGGAAGCCTTGGCCCAAGGAGAGTTGGCTGGAGACGTGTACCTCAACGGTACCCTCTCAGACCCCTTCCTGAGCGGGGAGGTGCGCCCCTTGCGGGGTGAGGTGCGGCTGTGGAATAACGTGTTTACCCTGCTTGAGAGCGTTCCCGACGAGGGCGGGGAGTTCCGTAGCGTGGCCGCCTTTAGCCCCGATCAGGGGGTTTTCCCCGTGGTGAGCGTGGTGGCCGGCGCTTCCCAGATCCGTGATCAGGCCAGTGGGGCAACTTACAATGTGCTGCTCAAGCTGCGGGGGCGCTTCGTGCGCGAGGGGGGTCAGGCCCGGTTTGCGGTAGACCAGGGGTATCCGCAGCTTGTCGCCACCGGGGTCTCGGGGCAGGCCGCAGCGCTTTCCCAGGCTCAGATCTATACCCTCCTCACCCTGGGGCGCAGCGATTTGGAGAACGTTCCGGCGAGCTTGGTGCAGTCCGGTTTGCAAGCCGCTTTGCAGAACTTCCTGTTCGGCCAGCTCGAGCGCGAACTGGCCAAGGCGCTGGGGCTCGAGCAGCTCCGCATCGATGTGCCGAACTTTAGCGGAGGCGATTTCCGCTTGGAGAACACCAGCTTGAGCTTTGGCATCCGCATCGCCCCCGAGGTGCTGCTGAGCACCACCTTCGCCTTTACCGGGGAGGGGATCATCACGGCGGAGTACCGGCTGGATGGTTTTACCTTTACCGTGGGCACCAAGTTCGTCTCCGAGACCACCGGCGTCAAGCTCAGGCCTGAGTTTTCGTTGGGCTACGCGATCTTGCCCAACCTGGACCTTAGCCTCTTTGTGCGGGACGATACCAAACCCGGCGGCGACTCGGACGTGCGCTTTGGCCTGGGGTTAAACCTGCGCTTTTGATGGCGGGGCTTCCGTCGAGGGAGCGGGCAGGCTTTCCTCGAGCACCCGCTCGGCTAAGCGTTCCCCGGCCTCGGCAAAGGGGTGGAAGATCAGGCGGGCTCCGGCGGCCTCGAGCACCGCATCCTCCTCCAGGTGGTAGCTGGTAGCGGCGATCTGCCCCGCAAACCTCCGGCGGCGCAGTCCCTCCAGGGCCCGCACCTTGGACTCGAGGTCGGGTAGGGTGAGGAGCACCCCTTTGAGCCCCTCGAGCTCCAACCGCTCCCACAGCTCGGGGTCCTCGGCGTCGCCGTAGAGTACCCGGCGGCCCTTGGCCCGGTGCCGCTCGAGCTTGTCGGGGTCGGAGTCGAGGCCCACCACCCGCTCACCCCGGCTCTCCAAGAGCTTGTAGGCGGCGCCCCCAGTACGGCCCATTCCCACCACCAGCCATCCGGCCTCGCCCAGCGAGGTTGGCTCCTCGTCGGGGTGGCGGCCTTTGCGCTCGAGGCGCGATAGCCAGGGCTCGAGGCGGGCGTAGATGCGGTGGGCTACTCGGTTGAGTGGGGCGGCCACGGCCAGGGAGGAGGCGACCGCCACCGCCAGTACCCGGCCCCAGCTCTCCTCCAGGCGGCCCGATTCGATGAGCGGGGCGGCGACGATCAAGGCGAACTCGCTGTAGCTGGAGAGGGCGATGGCGGTTACGAAAGCGGTTCGCGCCCGCAGGCCGAACGCCACGAACAGGGCGAAAAAGATCAAGCCTTGCAGCGGCAGCAGCAGCAAAAGCTCCAGCCCCACCAGCAGCTCGCGCAAGGTGGGTAGCCCGGCCAGCCCGATGTTGAGGAAGAAGGCCACCAAAAAAGCCTCCTTCAGCCCCCACAGGGTTCGCGAAAGCTCGGTGGTCTGGGGGTGCCCGGCCAGCACCGCCCCGAAGAGGAGCGCCCCCAGCTCCGGCGAGATGCCCACCCGCTGGGCTATGCTGCCCCCGGCCAGGGCCAGCCCCAGCCCGAACAGCAGCAAAAGCTCGTCGTGGCCGCTCTTGGCCAGGAGCCAGGATACCAGTGGGCGCAACAGGGGCAGCGCCAGCAGGGCCAGTGCCCAGGGGCTTGGGGTTTTCACCCCGGCGAAGGCCAGCAGGGCCACCGCCACCAGGTCTTGCAGGATCAGGATGCCGACGGCTACCCGCCCGTGATAGCTGCTGAGTTCGCGTTTGTCCTCGAGCACCTTGATGGCCAGAACGGTGCTCGAGAAGGCCAGGCTCAACCCCAGATACACCGCTGCCTGACCGCCCAAGCTGAACGCCAGCGGAACCGCGATGAGGCTTCCCACCAACAGCAGGTGGAGCCCACCTCCCCCTAACACTTCAAGCTGGACCAGGCTGACCGGTCGCAGCTTGAGCCCCACCGTGAACAAAAGCAGCAGCACCCCGATCTCGCCCAGGTAGTGCAGGACCTCCCCGCTATGGATATCGAACGCGGCGAGGGCGAACCCAGCGGCCAGGTAGCCCACCAAAGGAGGAAGCCCGAATCGGCTTCCCAACAATCCCAAAGCAAACGCGGCGCCTACCCAAAGGGCTTCCATTCCGCCCAGTCTGGGGTTTACACGACGGGCGCGTCAAGGATTCTTCCCTCATTTTCCTACACAGAAGTTGCGAAACACCCGTGCGATCACCTCCTCGCTCACGTCCTTGCCCAGGATCTGGTTGAGCGCGTCCAAGGCCGCCTGCACCGATAAGCCGGCCAGGTCTTGGGGGGCGCTGAGGGCTTCGAGCAGGTGTTGCCGGGCTTCGTAGAGCGCCTGGGTATGGCGTTCGTTGCTGATCCAGATCTCGCCCTCGGGGGCTTGCCCGATCAGCTTGTCGTGGATGGCTTTTCGCAGGGCCTCGAGGCCAAAGCCAGTTTGGCTCGAGACCCGGATGAACTCCGCGTCCTCCCACGCGGGTGGGAGGTCGGCCTTGGTCGCCACCTTGATGACCCGCTCCCAGGGCAGGTCGGGCGGGGTGGGTAGGGGCGCTGCGGCATCGACCAGGTAAAGCACCAGGTCGGCCTCCTGGGCGATCTTCAAAGCCCGCTCCACCCCGGAGCGCTCTACGGGGTCCTCGGTCTGGCGCACCCCGGCGGTATCCACGGCGGTGATGGGAACCCCGGCGATCTCGAGTGGGGCTTCCAGGTAATCCCGCGTGGTGCCGGGGATCGGCGTGACGATGGCCCGCTCGTAGCCCAGCAGGGCGTTCAGCAGGCTCGACTTTCCCGCGTTGGGAGCCCCGACCAGGGCCAGGCGCGCTCCCTTGTGTGCGATCCGTCCGGCGGGGGCGGTGGCCAGCAGGCGCTCGATCTCGGCCAACACCTCCGAGACGGCAGTTTGGATCTCCGCGGGCTCCACCCCTTCCTCGGGGTAGTCGAGCCAGGCCTGGATGTGAGCCAGCAGGTCGTACAGCCGCTCGGCCATAGCCTCGATCTGCCGGGAGAGGCTCCGCGCTAGCCCGCGCAGGGCCTGCCGCCGGGCGGCCTCCGACTCCGACTCGACCAAAGCCAGCACCGCCTCGGCCTGAGCCAGGTCCATCCGCCCGTTCAGGTACGCCCGTAGGGTGAACTCTCCCGGTTGGGCGAGGCGGGCCCCGGCCTCGAGCAGGGCCTGGAGCACCTGCCGCAGCACCGCGGGCGAGCCGTGGATTTGAAACTCCACCGCGTCTTGGCCGGTATAGGAGTGGGGGGCGCGGAAGACCAGCATGAGCGCTTCGTCGAGCACCTCCCCACGGGCGTCGACGATTGTGCCATGGGTAAACCGCCCCCCCTCGAGCCTCCGGGGGTCTTTGCCGCGCCAGACCCTGGCGGCGACCTCGAGGGCGTTCAGACCGCTAAGGCGGATGATGCCCACCGCACCCTTACCGGGTGGGGTGGCGATGGCGGCGATGGGGTCGTGCAAAGAAGGTAGAGGCATGGTCAATTTGGCTTCGCTGCCCGGGCATAGCGGTTGGTCAGGGCTTCGGCTAGGGCCAAAGCGGATTTCTTGTCGAGCGGTTGGTTGCCGTTGCCGCACTTGGGGCTCATGGTGCAGCGCGGGCAACCCCGCTCACCCTCGCAGGGGCAGCTACGGAGCAAATCCCGGGTGGCCTGAATCCAGCGGGGGAACTGCCGGGCCGCGGCCTTAGCGTAGCCTACTCCGCCTGGATAGCCGTCGTAGATGAAGATCGTCGCACCCCCCTCCGACGGCAGCGGCCTGGGGTAGAAGGGGTAGCTGACCCCGCCCACGTCGGCCCGCTCGGCCAGCACGAACAGCGGGAGCAGGCCGATCATGGCGTGCTCGAGCGCGTGGATTGCGCCAGGGAGCAGCACCTCCGCTAAACCTGGGGCCTCCCCGTTGGGGTGAAACCAGACGGCCTCCGTCTGAAAGCTCAGCTCGGGCATTACCAGCGCCACTTCCTCCAGCACGGTCTCGCTTACGAAGCGCTTTTTGACGTACCCCGTCACCCGCTCGCGCAGGTTCACCTTGCCCACCCAGACCCCGGGCAGCACCTCGTAGCCCTCCAGGGCATCCAAGTTGGTTTCGGCCCGGGGCTGGGTGTAGTACTCCTCCAGCCCCGGCAGCAGCACGATCTCGCGCCGCTCGAGGTCCAGGTTACGCACCAGGTAGCTCTCGCCGGCGTGCAGGTAAACTGCACCGGGATGGGCTTCCCAGTAGGCTTGGCGCTCGTCGAGGGTGCCCAGGACGCGGCCCTGGGCGTCTTTGAGGGTGAAGGTGTAGCCCATGCCGCGCAGGGTGAGTTCGCGGTGGGGGCTTCGCTTGGGGCTATAGAGCCGCTCGCCCTTTTGCACCAGCCCGGCGGATAAGAGCGGGTGGTAGATGGCCTCGGTGGGGTGGATCGGGAGTTCCCTGGCTGCGCAGTGCAGGTGCAGCGGGTAGAGCACGGGGTTTTCCGGATCGGCCACGGCGGACTCCGCTGAGCCGGCCAAGAGCAGTTCGGGACGCTCGAGGTAGTACTCGTCGAGGGGGTCTTCGCGGGGAATCCAGACCACCAAAGCCCGCCGGTTCCCCCGCCCGGCTCGCCCGGCGCGCTGCCAGAAGGCCGAGAGCGAGCCGGGATAGCCCAAGAGCACCACCATATCCAACTCCCCGATATCCACACCCAGCTCGAGGGCGCTGGTGCTCACCAACACCTTGGTCTCGCCCGCTCTGAGAGAGGCTTCAAGCCGCCTTCGCTCGGCGGCTGTATACCCGGCCCGGTAGGGGCGCACCTCGGGAACTCCCGCATAGCGGGCCACCAGTTCGGCGGTGCGGCGGGAGTTGGCGAAGACCAAGGCCCGTAGACCCGCTTCTGCCGCGTATCGGGCCAGCAAAGCCGCCTCCAGGTTCGCGCTTCGCCGCACCTGGCCCTTTTTGTCCAGGGCTTTGGGCACCCAAACCACAAACTCGCGTTCGGCCTTAGCCAGCGCCGCCGAGACCTGGGCAAAGCCTTCCCCGGTGAGATTTTCCCCGTGTTCGGCGGGGTTGGCGATGGTCGCGGAGGCCGCGATGATCTGGGGGCTCGCGCCATAGTGCCGCGCAAGGCGCAACAGCCGCCGCAGGATCAACGCCACGTGGGTGCCGAAGACGCCTCGGTAGGCGTGGAGCTCGTCGATGACCAAATACCTGAGCTGCCCTAAAAACCCGGCCCACTCGGGGTGCAAGGGGAGTAACCCGAAGTGCAGCATGTCGGGGTTGGTGAGGATGACCCGGCCTTTTTCCCGGGCTAGCCGCCGTTGCTTGTCCGGCGTATCGCCATCGTAGGGGAAGATGGTACCCTCCAGCTCGAGCTTCGCCGCCATCTGCTGTAACCGCGCGAGCTGGTCGTGGGCCAGGGCCTTGGTGGGGTAGAGGAGGATCGCGCTTTTACCCTCGAGCGCAGCCTTGAGCACCGGTACCTGGAAGATCAGGCTCTTGCCCGAGGCGGTGGAGGTCGCCGCGACCAGGTTTCGGCCGGACTGGATATCCGCGAAGGCCTCGACCTGGTGTGCGTAGGGAGAAAAACCTAGCCTCTTCAGAACCTCCGCGAACTCTCCCCGGTAAGCGCTTTTTTGCGGGGGTTTGGCGGGCAAAGTTCGCGCGAAGCGGAGCTGGCCCGCGTAGCCCTCGAGGCTCCGGAGCCAGTCGGCATAGCTGGGGTGAGGCGAGATCTCCGGGGGCAGCACGGCCCCATCATAGAGGCTTGGAAAGGCCGAAGTGGAGACCAGCGAACTTTGCCCCCGCGCTCTCAGGATGAGTAGACGCCCGGTTGATCCTCGACCAGCCGAAGCGTCAGCCAAAGCGGGTAGAGCAGAATGGTCACGCCCGCCAGCCCGATGGCCCAGATCCCTACGCCTTCCACCAAAAAACCGGCCAGGATGGGGAGGATGGCCCCGGCCCCATTCGACCACAGATCGAGCCTCCCCACCGCCTGGCCCCGTTCGTCCGGCGCGGTGACGTCGCTGACGACAGTGGTGGCCCCCACGTAAGCCCCCGACCAGCCCAGCCCGACGAGGAAGGTTCCCAGGGTGATGACCGCGTATTCGGCGCTCGTCGCCACCAGCACCGCGCCCAGCCCCGACAACACCAGGCCGCCGAGCATCACCGGTTTGCGCCCGTGGGTGTCGGCCAGCTTGCCCACGAACCAGGAGAGGCCGAACATCCCCATCACGTGGACCGCTACCGAGAGCGAGATCAACTCGAACGAACAGCCTTGGTGGCGCAAGGCCAGCGAGGTCATCGCCATCAGCATCACCATCTGCCCTTGGGCGGCGACCCCGGTCCAGGTGGCGGCGTTGAGGGCGGGCCTCGAGCTCGCTTTACCCTTCCCAACGACCGAAGCCGCTGGGAGGGTGGGATAGTACAGATGCAGGTGTCGCGCGATCTGCTTGGGGTCGGGGCGCAGACGAGAGAGCAGCAGCAGCGCGGGCAGGATGAAGGGCGGAACCAACAACCAAGCCAGGCTCAGCGGGCTTTGGCCGACCTCCGGCCCCAAGCGCTGGGCGAGCCAGACCAGGATGGGGGAGAGCCCCGCCCCCACTAGCGAGCCCATCAAGACCAGGCTGATCCCTTCGCTGCGCCGAGCTGGTGGGTACATGTCGGCGGCGGCCACCCGAAGCTGCTGGGTCGCGCCTACCCCGGCCCCGAACACCAGGATGCCCGCTACGAAAAGCCAGAAGCTCGAGGCCGCCACGGCCCACCCCGTGAGCCCTGCCCCTCCCATGGCGCCCACGAGCCCCAGGTAGAGCCCGGCCTTGCGCCCGCGGGCATCGCTCAGGCGGCCTACCGGATAGGCCGTGAGCATGCGGGCCAGCCCGGCCAAGGCGGTGGCGATTCCGGCCCAGGTGTTGTTGCCCAGAAGCTGCACTACGGTGATCGCCCCCAGCGCGGGGAGCAGCTGCATTCCCGCCCCCACCACGGCCTGGGTGAGCGCGAGCAGCCAGGTGTTGCGCCGGATCAAGGGGGGGATGAGGATGGCCTGGGGCGTGGAATCCGGGGTCTGAGTGGCCATGCCGAGAGTATATCCCTCGGTGGGGTGAGGTTAGGGCTTCAAGTGCTGATCGAGAAAAGCCACCACCGCTCTCGCGATGATCCGCCAGCCCTCGAGCTTCCCCACCGTCGCGGCTTGGTCGCCTGGCTGAGGGCCGTAGGCTCCATAGGAAGAGTGGTTGAAGCCCTCCAGAAAGCGCACTTCGGCTCCTTTGGGTAAGAGTCGAGCGCGCTGCCGAGCTTCTTCCGGCGGCAGCACCCCGTCGTTTGAGCCGAAGAGGGCTAAGGTTGGGATAGTGCTGGCGCTTAGGTCCATCCGCGGGTATGCGGCGAACAGCACCAGCGCCCGGGCGCGGGAATCCTCCCCGGCAAAGGTGGAGGCGGCGACCCCGCCCACGCTGTGCCCACCCACCGCCCAGGCCAGCTCGGGGTGCGCGGCGATCGGCTCTTGGGCCTTGTTCTCGGCGGTGACGGCGAGGCCAAAGGGAACCCACATCAAAGCGACCCGGTAGCCGGACTCGGCGATCTGGCGCATCAAGGGGGCGTAAGCGGTGTACTCGACCCGCCCGCCAGGATAAAAAGCCAAGCCCCCTTTGGGGGTGCCAGAGGGGATGAAGTCGTATCCGTAGCCGGTCTTCTGCACCCTCACCCGGGCGTCCGATTGCAGGGCCTGGGCCGCTTCGGGGGCAGCCGGGAGGGGGCGCAGGGCGAGCCATACGTATAGGGCCACCGCACCGGCCAGGAAGAACATCCCGCCAAAGAAGAACAGCCAGAAACGCTTGCCGACCACAGGAACGCGCTGAGGCTGGCTCATCAAGCCCACCCCCGGAGACCCCCGCGCAAGCCACCCTCGAGTGTGTAACCTGTGGGTGCTCTGGGCCTGCGGACTGCTTCGCAATTGTAAACATCGCCGTTCGTGGCCGGGCCGCTGTAAACCGGCCATGCGCCGCGCCGTGGCGCGGGGTGGGGTGGTTTACAAAAGGGCACCCGCGTAGAAGACAAAGCCCCAGGTCTGTGGGAGCAGGTCCGAAAACTTACGAGCGCCGCGGGCAACGCGGGCTTGGATCTCGAGCTCGCCCGCCCGCAGCGCGCAGCGGAGGGTGAGGCGCAGCTTCCTCTGGTCGATGGGCTTGCAGGTGGCTGAGTCGCTTTCATTCGCTTCCCATAGCGCCGGCCGGGGCCGGGGCGGGCCAGCGCTCCTGGCGCAGCTTCGCGTAGCGCCGCCGCTCGAATAGGTAAAATGCCGCCGGGACCACGAACAACGTCAGGAAAGTCGAGGTCGTCACCCCCCCCAGGATGATGATGCCCAAGGGCTTGCGGAACTCCGAGCCCTCCCCGCTGGACAGGATCAGTGGGATGGAGATGATGAGCACGGTCAGGGTGGTCATCAGGATGGGGCGCAGCCGTAGCCGGGCGGCCTCCACCAGGGCGTCGAAGAGGGGCTTCTCCTGGGCTCGGCGCACCGCAAAGTCGAGCAGCAGGATGGCGTTTTTGGTGACCAGCCCGTTCAAGAGCACCAGCCCCAGCACGCTCACCACGTCCAGGCCGCTGCGAAAGATGAATAGAGCCCAGAAAGCGCCCACCAAAGCCAGCGGGATCGGCACGAGCAGGTACAGCGGGTAGCGGAAGGTGTTGAACTGGCTAGCGATCACCAGGTAGTTGAGCAGCACCGAGAGCCCAAAAGCGATGGGCAAAGCCCCGAAGAGGTCCCCGGCGAAGGCGGTGCCACCGGTGCTCTCGAGCCGTACCCCGTCTTTGAGCACCCCTTGGCGCTCGAGCTCGCGCTGGATCTGCTG
This sequence comes from Meiothermus sp. Pnk-1, assembly GCF_003226535.1. NCBI lineage: Bacteria > Thermotogati > Deinococcota > Deinococci > Thermales > Thermaceae > Meiothermus > Meiothermus sp. Pnk-1. The sequence continues at coordinate 335,240 of NZ_QKOB01000002.1, forward strand.
GCTGTACTGGAGCACCCCGCCGCTGGCCCCGGGGGCCAGGTTGGCGGTGATCCCGGCGGAGAAAGCTTGGTTGTTGCGGGCCAGGGTGGCGGGGCTCTGGCGGCTCTCGAAGCGGCTCAAGAGCGAAAGCGGGAGGGATTGTCGCAGGGCCTGAGAGAACACCGGCAGCGATTGGAGCGCGCTTTGGTCAGGGATCAGGGCTGGGTCGGCCCTGACCACGATGGGAGTTTCCTCGCCCCCGGCGCGCAGCTTACCCGCCTCTACGCCGGCGTTGTAGATCCTCAGGGTCTGCGCCAGGTCGCTGGGGGTCAGGCCGGTGCCCACCAAGGCGGCTTGGTTGGGGACCAGCACCCGCTCGGCGGTCTTCTCGGACAGCGAGCTGCTGATGTTGGTGAGGGCGGGGATGCCCTTGAGGATCTCCAGCGCCCGGTCGTTGCGCTCCTCCAACAAGGCCTGGGTGGGAGCCGAGAGGGTAAACTGGAAGTCATCGCCGGCGGGCCCTCCCTCTAACGCTTTGACCTTGAGTTCGGCCTCGGGGTGCTTGGCCAGCAGGCCCTGCAACGCGGCCTCGAGCTTGGGCACGATGGCGTAGATGTTCTCGCGCCGATGCCTCTCCACCAGGTTCACGGTCAGGTCGGAGCGCTCGGGGTTGCCGGTGCCGATGCCGATGCTGGAGGCCCCCACCTCGGTCAGCACCTCCTTGACGTAAGGCTGGGCCAGCAAGTAATCCTCGAGGCGGCGGGTAAGCCGATCGGTCTCCGAGAGCGCGGTGCCTTTGGGCAGCTTGAGCTGGATGTTGATGATGCCGCCATCCGATTTGGGCGTAAAGTTGAAGGGAATCTGCGGGGCCACTACAGCTATCGAAAGGAAGAAGAGGATCCCCGCCGCGAGCACCAGCGGGCTGCGCGGCAAAAGCCAGGCTAGACTCCGAGAGTAGCCGTTGCGTAGCCGGTCAAAGCCCCCCTCGGAGGCGCGGTGAAGGCTGAGGGCGATGGCCCCTAAGACGCTGCCCACCAAAGCCCCCAGCCAGCGCAAAGGGGCCAGCAGCAACCGCAGGGGGGTCAAGACGGCGTTGAGCAGCTTGGCCGAAGGCGGGTAGCGGGGGTCGCGGTAAACCTCCGCTCGGATCGCCCAGGCGAGGTCTTTCCCAAACTCCCGCGCCCGCTTTCCTACCTGTGACCACGAGGGCGGGATGGGGTCGGGCAGGTAAGCCAGGCGAACCGTGAGGAAGAAGAGGGCCTCGAGCCAGCTGAAGAAGATCGCCGCCGCCAGCACCAACCCGAACTCGCGGAAAAACTGCCCCACCACGCCCGGTAGGAAGCTGATGGGCAGGAAAACCGCCAACAGCGAGAGGGTGGCCGCCGATACCGCCGAGAGCACCTCGGTGCTGCCTTTGAGCACCGCGTCCTTGAGGCTATAGGGTTGGCTGAGGTAGGCCTCAATGCCTTCGGTAACGGTTCTTACGTCGTCAGCGGAGAGCAGATCGCCGCTCCCTTTGCTCACCGCCTCGTGCAGCGAATACCCCTGGCCCTGGTAGCGGGCGATGTGCTCGGTCAGGACGGCGGCGTCTTCGCGGGACAGGAATCCCTGGGTGGCCTTCATTACCGCATCGGGGAGGCTATAGTTCTGGTGGCGGTAGCGGTCGATGTTTTCCGCCACCACAATGGAGTCGTCCACCACGATGCCCACCGCTACGATGATGGCGAGCAGGCTGATGATGTTGAAGGTGAAGCCCAACAGCCCAAAGATCAGCAAAGCCCCGGCCAGGGTAATGGGGATGGCCAGCACCACCGAGAACACCGAGTTGAGCTTGCCTAAAAAGATCAGCACGATGAACGAGACCACTGCGACCACCAAAAAAACCTCTTTCCAGGTGTCGTTGACGGTGGCTTCGATGAAGGTGGTGGTGTCGTTGGTGACGCTTACCCGGTAGCCCGGAGGCAGGCTGGTATTGGCGAGGGTTTTCTTGATCCCTTGGGCCACCGCCACCGCGTTGGCGTCGGGGGTTTTGCGGACGTTCAGGAGTACGATGGGCTGCCCGGAGAGCCGGGTATAGCGAGTGGCTTCAGCCTGGCTATCGCGCACGCTGGCGACATCGGAGACTTTGAGCCCGCGCCCCGGATCCACCAGGATCTGGGCTACGTCCACGGCGCTCTGGGGCTGGTTGCGCAGGCTGTAGAGCAAGCGCTGCCCGCTTTGTTCTTGGCTTCCTGCTGGAACTGCTAGGGCCGAGGCCTGTAGCGCGGCCACCACCTGGTTAGCCGAGAGGCCGTAGTCGGCGAGTTTCCAGGGGTCCACCAGCACTTGGATCTGGCGTTTGGGGTTGCCCTCCACCTGGAGATCGGCCACCCCGTTTACCAGTTGCAAGCGGGGCTTGAGTTGGTTCTCTACCCAATCCGCCACGCTTCTGAGGTCGCGCCCCTCCGCCGAAACCGCCACGCTCAGGATGGGCTGTGAAGCCGGGTCGAACTTCTGCACCACCGGGGCCTCCGCGTCGCGGGGGAGCTGCCCGCGCACCGCCGCGATCCGCTGGGAAACGTCGGTGGCGGCTTGGTTTACGGAGGTGCCGTACTTGAACTGGGCGATCACCAAGGAGAACCCCTCGCTGGATTCCGAGGCGATCTGGTCAATGCCCGAGAGGGTCGAGAGGGCTTCTTCGATAGGCTTGGAGATCTGGCTTTCCACCTCTTCCGGACCCGCGCCCGGGTAGGTGGTGCTGATAGCGACCACGGGAAACTCGAACTTAGGCAGCAGGTCTACCCCCAAGCTTCTGGCCGCCAGCAACCCAAACAGCACCAGCGCCAAAAACGCCGCGGTAGAGAAGACGAAGCGCTCGACGAAGAACTTGACGATGGGGCTTTCACGCACGGCTTGACCTCCTATCCCCGTTCATCGGACCACCTCGAGCGCATCCCCCTCGCGCAGGCTAGCGGGGATGGGGAAGACCACCTGGCGGCCCGCCTCTAGACCGCGCAGCGCCACCTGATTGCCGTTATCGCCGAGGATCTGAACCTCCACTGCCTTGGCTCGACCGCCTTCTGCCAGCATCACCGCTGGCTTTTCTCCCGGCAGCAAAGCCCCGCTGGGCACGACCACCCCTTTGGCCAGCTCGAGGGTATAGCGCACGCTGGCGCTGGCCCCGGGCGGCAGGGGGGCTTGGAGGGTAGCTACCGCTTCCACCAGGCGGTCGGTGCCGGGGACTTGGCTGGTGCGGCTGAGGCGGGCGTAATAGGTCTGACCGCCGTAGTCGAGGTTCAACCCGCTTCCCAAGGCCAGCTTGGCCGCTTCCGAGGGAGGGAGGCGGAACTTGGCCTCGAGCCGGCGGACATCGGCCAGCCGGAACACCCGCGAGCCCGCCGCCACGAACTCCCCGGGGTTGACGTACACCTCGGCTACCACCCCGGCGAAAGGGGCCCTGACCTCGGTGTCGGCTAAAGCGCGCCGGGCCTGGGCCAGTTGGGCTTCGGCCTGCTGGACCTGCACCCGCAACAAAGCCAAATCTTCACGGTTGGCCCGCTGGGCCCGCTCGAGCGCCTCGCGGGCGTTATCGGCATTGGACTTGGCCTGGCCCAGCGCGGCCTCCAGGCTGGTGAGGTCGACCTGGGCTATGGCCCCCGCCCGGAAGAGCTCCTGGCCTTCGCTATAGCGGCGCTGGGCCACCCGCAGGTTGGCCTCCGCCGCCTCGAGGGCGGCTTGCAGCGAAGCCAGGCTGCCCTGGTTGGAACGCTGCGCCCGCTCGAGGTTGATCTTGGCCTGTTCCAGCCCCAGCTCGGCGTTTTGTACCGCGGTGCGGGCGGTCGCGTCGTCGAGGCGCAGCACGATCTGGCCCGCCGCGACCCGGCTGCCCGCCTCGACCAGCACCGCCAGCACCTTGCCGCTGGCGCTCGAGGCCACGTTGCTCTCTCGCGCCGGAGCCAGGGTGGCCCCCACGGTCCGGCTGGCCCTAAGGACGCCTTCCTTGGCCACTATCACCCGCACTTTGGTGACCCGGGGAGCGCTTTCGGCGCTCGCCGGGGTGGACTCGGCGTTTCCCCGACGGTTGTTACACCCCGCCAGCAACACAGCGGCCACCGCGAGCAGAACCAGCGCCTTTAGCCGTTTGCGTTTGCTGCTTTGCATGGCTAGCGCCCCCCAGCATACAACCCGTACAGGGCGCGCAAGTAACTCCCCTGGGCTTGCAGGGCCGCCAGCTCCGCTTGCAGGGCGGCCAGCTCGGACTGGGCATAGGCCAGCGGGGAGATCAACCCCGAGTCGAGCCGGCGCTTATCGGCGGCCAGCTGCTCCCGGGCGTTTTGCAGCAGGGATTGCTGGATTCCCAGGGCCCGAAAGGCGTTTTGGGCCTGGGTATACAGGTTCTCATACTGCAAGCTTAGCCCCCGGCGGATCTCGCGCAGGGCGGCCTCAGCCTGCTCGGCGCGGGCTTTGGCGGCTTCGATCTCGGCTTGGGCGGCGTAGCTGGGGTCGAGCAGCTCGAGCTGTAGCTTGGCCAGCTCGAGCCGTTGCTGGGCCTGCACCAGGTCCGGGGTTTGCTCGAGCAGGCTCTGTAGCAGGCTCCGCTCGGGCAGGGCTGGGGCTGGGGGAAGCGGGGCCAGCTCCGCGAACTCCCCTACCAAGCTGCGCAGGTTGCTGCGGGCGTTGGCCAGCCCCTGCTCGGCGAAGGCTTGGTTGCGCTGGGCGTCCTCCAGGCGGGCTTGGGCGTTTTTGCTCTCGAGCGCGGTGCCGGAACCGTTTTTCTGACGGATCTGGGCTACTTCGAGGTTACGCTGGGCCAGCTCGGTGGACTTCTTGGCGAGCGCTACCTGTTGGAGGGCCTCGAGGACCTGGGTATAGGCCTGCACAATGCCGCTTTCGGCTTGGGCTTTGGCCCGGTTCAGGCTGGCCTGAGCCAGCGCCAGGCGCTGCTCGGCCTGGAGCCGCGCTGGGCGGGTCAGCAGGGGGTCGGCCAGGGTGCGTTGAAGATTGGCCTGGGCGTCGGCGAGTTCAGCTTGGGCGCTTTGCACCGGGGCTTGCTCGGCGGCCTTAGCCAGGGCGGCTTGGAGGGTGAGGGGCTGGGTCTGCTGCGCCAGGCCGGCGGCCAGCAGGGGGAAGCAGAAAACCAGCACGAGCTGACGGGGCGCGAACCGCACGGCTGGCGTTGGCTGCCGGTGTTCGATCTGGGCCGTTGGGCGTCGAGTATGCATCACTTCACCTCGCTAAGGGGCAGGGCATAAAAGCGGTAGAGGTCGAGAAGGCGGGAGAGCCGGTTGAGGCTGGCTTGCTCGAGCGCAAGCCGGGCTTGGGCCAGCCCCAGTTCGGCCTGGAGGGTGGCCAGGGGGCTGGCGAGCCCCAGCCGTTCGCGTTCGCGGGCTTCGGCCAGGGTGCGCTCGGCATCTTGCAGGGCGGTTTGCGCCAGCCCTACCTGGGCCTCAGCCCCCTGTAAGGCCGATCGTAGCGAAGCTTCTTGCAAAGCGGCGGCGCGCTTGGCCGCCTCCAGGGCGGCCTGGGCCGCTTCGATCTGCTTGCGTCCAGCCTCCAGAGCGTCGAAGATGGCCGGGCTGAGGTTCACCGAAAGCCCGATCTGGAACTGGCTTTCCGGCTTTACCTGCCCGGTGGTGGTCGTAGGGGGGTTTTGATAGCTGTAGCCGACTTGGGGTTGCAGGGTGCGGCTGTTGAGGCTCAGGCTGAAGCTGTCGCGGGGCGAGGTGTTGTAGGTGTAGCTGGCCTGGGCCACCGGCCAGATGCCTCGCTCGGCGCGGGCGTAGTTGAGCTGGGCCTGCGCCACTTGCAGCTCGGCCTGACGGACGCTAGGGGGGGTGACGGCTAGGGGAGGAGGGGGCTCGGGCAGCGCCCCCAGGGCTGCCGTTCCCAGCAAGTCGCTGAGGTTGCGCTGGGCTAGCTCGAGGTTGCGCTCCGCGTCTTCCACCTGGAGTTGGGCCTGGCGCAGCTGGGCCTGGGCCTGGCGCACTTCGGCGGGGCTGGCGGCCTCGCGCTGGGCGCGCAGCCGCACCGCCTCCAAGCTGGCTTGAGCCAACCGGGCTCCGCTTTGGGCGACTTCCAGCCCCACCTGGGCCAGCCGCACCCGGTAGGCCGCCTCCAGGGCCTGGGCCTCGAGGCTGGCCTGGGTTTGGCGCAGCCCCAAGGCGGCCTGCTCGACCCCCAGCCGGGCCTGGGCGATGGCGTCGGCGGTATCGCCGAAAGGAAAAGGGGTGAAGGCCAGCCCCACCGAGGCGCTTACCGCCTGGGTGTCGGGGATGGGGTCTTTAAAATGGAGCCAGGCGTTACCTCCTTGGGCTTGCAGGCTCACCGGACTCTGCTGCGCCCGCAGCTGGGCTTGGGCAGCCTCGAGCGCCAGCCGGGCCTGGACGAGCGAGGGATGGTTTTGCAGCGGGGCGTAGAAGCTCTGCCCCAGGCCGCAGGCCAAAAGCTGGATGCCGAAAGCCAGGACAAAGGAAGGCGTACGTCGTACCCTATAGGCTCGTTGCTTTTCGACGCAAGACCTAGGACGTACGACGTATGGCGCGAATGCCCTGATCGCCCTCACTCCTTCACCGCCTGGGGTTCCAACAATTTCCGATAGCTCTTGCACAGCATCTCGATCTCCTTTGAACTGAGGCGGGAATACCGCTCCCGCCAGACTTCCCGCCAGCTCTTGCGCAGCCGCTCGAGGAAAGCCCGGCCTTCCTCGGTGAGCAGTATGCGTACCTGCCTTCGGTCTTTGCTGTCCAGCTCGCGGCGTACCCAGCCCCGTTCCTCCAGCCCGGCCAACAGCTGAGAGACCCCCGAGGGCGAAACGTCCAGCACGAAGGCCAGGCTCGAGGGCTGCTCGATTCCCTCCCGCACCGACATCAAGGCGAAGGCCTGCATTGGCGAAATGCCTAAGGGCTCAAACGCCCGCTGCTGGTCAATCCGGAACTGCCACACCAGCCGCAGGGTGAGCCGTTCCAGGGCGTCCAAGGCAGCGTCGCTGAGATACTTCATACGCATGAAATATTAGGGTGACTAACAGGTTTGGACTGGACGGCTCGCTACATTCTTCACGAGAAAGACCTCCAACCCTCAACCCACGCCCGCCCTTTGGCCGGGGTAACGCAGCGTCGCAGGCAACGCTTTGGGTTACCACGCCGGGGTCAAGACAGTGTTATCCTGGGTCAACTATGGGGAAGCAAAGCTTTGATGAACGGGAGTTGATCCTCGAGCTGTTTCCCGGAACCTCTCCAGAACTCTTGCCGCTTGGGGAGGTGCTCTACTACCGAGACGTGGAGGGGCGGGTACACATCTCCGAAGAGCCCTTCCACCTGGTCTTGGAGCCGCTCGAGGATACCGCATCGCTGGCGCCAGTGCTTTGCGAGGCTTGTCTGTGCCAACTCTCTCGCTCGGCGGCCCAGTTCGTGCGGCATCCGGTGGGCCAGGGAGGGCGGCACTTTCGCTACCTGGCCCTCTGCGCCGATACCGACGCTTGCCGCGAGCGAGCCAGACCCGGGCGGCTGCGTGAGATCCTGTTGCGGGCGGGAATTTCCTCACGCGGTGAATCGGCGGACTGAGCAGGCTTGACGCGTGGCTGTTTGGCCTACGACGTCAGTAAAGCCCGATGCCCCCCAAGTTATCGGTGCACTAGGAATTCTTAGCCTGAAGATGTACTATACTGCCTTAGGATTGCTTTGTTGGTTTGGACTGTCTTTCGCTAACACAGCGACAGAAGCCGTATCAGGCCCCAGCGGATGGGGCTTCTTAGTTGGAGGGACGATGGCACGTGAAGTCAGGCTAACCCGCGACGGGTACGAGCGGCTCAAGCGGGAACTCGAGCAAGAGCGCGCTCGCTTACAAGACGCAACCCGCATCCTACAGGAGCTGATGGAGTCCTCCGACGACTACGACGACTCGGGGTTGGAGGATGCCAAACGGGAGAAAGCCCGTATCGAAGCCCGGATTGATTCCCTCGAGGACACCCTCTCGCGGGCGGTGGTGATCGAAGGGGCCCAGGAAAAAGGGGTGGTGACGCTAGGGGCCATCGTCACCCTCAAGGCCCGGGAGGGCAAGGGGGAGCAGATGGAGGTCCAGGTAGTTTCCCCCGCCGAAGCCAGCGTGTTGGAGCACCCGATGAAGATCTCCGACGAGTCGCCCATGGGTAAAGCCCTCCTGGGCCGGAAATTGGGGGAGACGGTGCACCTGGAAAGCCCCAAAGGACACCGCGAGTTCGAGGTGATCTCGGTCAGGAACTAGCCAAACGTCGAAGGCTAAACGCCGAACGCCCGAAGACTTCCAGAGCGTTTGGCGTTTATTCTTGGGAGACATATGCTCGAGCACAGTGAACAGACCCGGCAGCGACTGGCGAACCTCAAAGCCTTGGTAGAAGCTGGTTTTGAGCCCTTCCCATACCGCTATGACAAGACCCATAGCGCCGCAGAGATCCTGTCGGCACACCCCGAGCCTCAACCGGGGCAGGAGTTTCCCGAAGAGCAGGTGCGGGTGGCGGGCCGCCTGATGACCTTTCGCCACATGGGTAAAGCCAGCTTCGCCCACCTCCAAGACGAATCCGGGCGTATCCAGATCTATCTGGCCCGCGATCTCACCGAGCATTACGACCTGTTGAAAAAGCTCGATATCGGGGACATCGTGGGGGTGGAGGGGACGGTCTTCGTTACCAAGACCGGCGAGGTCACCGTTAAGGTGCGGCGCTGGCTGCCCTTGGTCAAAGCGCTCCACCCCTTGCCCGACAAGTGGCACGGGGTCCGGGAGCTCGAGACCCGCTACCGCCAGCGCTATCTGGATCTAATCCAAAATCCCGAGGTGCGGGAGGTGTTTCGTGTTCGCTCCCGCATCACCCGCTACATCCGCGATTACCTCACCGACCGCGGTTTCTTGGAGGTGGAAGGACCCACCTTGCAAGTAGTGGCCGGAGGCACCGAAGCCAGGCCGTTCAAGACCTACCACAACGCCCTGAACCACGAGTTTTACCTCCGCATCGCCCTCGAGCTGCACCTCAAGCGGCTGTTGGTGGGTGGCTTTGAAAAGGTTTTCGAGATCGGACGCAACTACCGCAACGAGGGCATCTCGCCCAAGCACAACCCCGAGTTCACCATGCTCGAGGCCTACTGGGCCTACGCCGACTACACCGACATGATGGCCCTGGTCGAGGACATGCTCTCGGGGCTGGTGCAGAGTATCCATGGCCGTACCGAGATCCGCTACGGTGAGCACCAGATCGACTTCGCCAAACCTTTTCGCCGCATCGACTTCGTGAGCTCGCTCAAGGAGAAGGCCGGGCTGGACTTCGATCCTACCGACCTAGAGCGGCTGCGCCAATTCGCCGATAGCAAGCACCCCGAGATGCGGAGCGTACCCAGCTATAAGCTCTTGGATAAGCTCTTTGGCGAGTATGTAGAGCCTACCCTGATCCAGCCCACCTATGTGATGGACGTTCCGCTGGCCATCAGCCCCCTGGTCAAGCGCCACCGCGACCCCGCCAAGGCCAACCTCACCGAGCGGGCCGATTTGTATGTGGCGGGTTTTGAGATCGCCCCAATCTACTCCGAACTCAACGACGCCCTCGACCAGCGCGCCCGTTTCGAGGAACAAAGCGCCCGCCGTGAGGCAGGAGACGAGGAAGAACCCGAGCAGGATGAAGACTTCCTGCTGGCCCTGGAGTACGGGATGCCCCCCGCCGCCGGGATGGGCCTAGGCATCGATCGTCTGACCATGCTCCTCACCGACCAGCACAGCATACGTGACGTGATCCTGTTTCCCCTTCTCCGACCGCGCAGGCCAGGCGAAGGCATAGACTGAAGGGGTGAGGTTGCTTTACTACTGGAGAGAGGCTGGTATGGGTGGGGCACAGCAATGGGGGCTATCGTGACCCCCCTGGTCGCCGCCCGGCTTAGCCTTGGAGCGGGCGTGGGGGTTTTTGGGCTGAAGTGGTTGGCCTTCAAGCTTACCGGCTCGGTGGCGTTATACTCTGACGCCCTCGAGTCCATCGTAAACATCGTGGCGGCGGGAGCCGCCCTCATCGCGGTGGGGGTCTCTAAGCGCCCCCCTGACGCCAATCATCCCTACGGCCACACCAAGGCGGAATACTTTTCCGCGGTGCTCGAGGGTATCCTGATCGCCCTGGCGGCCCTGGCTATCGTGATCGAGGCCTGGCACAGGTTGTTCGCCCCAACCCCACCCCAGAGCGTCGGCCTGGGGCTGTCGCTCTCGGTAGGGGCCTCCGCCCTTAATGGTTTGCTGGCTTGGTTCTTGATCCGTAGCGGCCGAGCCCACCGCTCTCCGGCGCTGGTAGCGGACGGCCAGCACCTTTTCGCCGATGTGCTCACCTCGCTAGGGGTGCTAGCGGGGGTGGGTCTGGCCTGGCTCACCGGTTGGTGGGTGTTGGATCCCCTCCTGGCGATGGCGGTAGCGGTTAACATTCTTTGGATCGGGTGGCGACTGGTGCGGGATTCGGTGGGTGGGCTGATGGACGAAGCCCTGCCGGAGGCCCAGATGGGCCGGCTACAGGAGGTGATTCGCGGCCACCTCAAGGATTGGCAAGCAGATGGCAAAGTGCTCGAGGTGCACGATCTCAGGAGCCGGCGCGCAGGGCCGCGCACCTTTGTGGAGTTTCACCTGGTGGTGCCGGGCTCGCTCACCGTGGAGGAGGCCCACCGCATCTGCGACCGGCTCGAGGAAGGCTTGCGCGAACGGGTCCCCGGGGTACAAGTGACCATCCACGTGGAGCCGGAGTGGAAGGCCAAACACAGCGGGTTTGTGGTTCGCTCGAGGTGAACGAGCGAACGCCTTGGGGCGCAGCGGAGACGCTTATTTGTACGTCAACTCTACGATGGTGTAGCTCTGTACGCCCTTGGGGCTGGGGTACTCCACCCGGTCCCCTACCTTCTTGCCCATCAGGCGTTGGCCCATGGGGGATTCGTTGGAGATCTTGCCGTTGAACACATCTGCCTCGTGGCTTCCCACGATGGTCAGACTCATGCGTTGGCCTGAGTCGGTCTCGAGCTCCACGCTCACCCCTAAGCCCACCTCTAGCGGGGTACCGTTGCCGGCCTCTACCACCACGGCCCGGGCCAAGATGCTCTCGAGTTCGCTGATTCGCCGGTCGTTGTCCCACTGTGCCCGCCGAGCCTCGTCGTAACCAGCGTTCTCGCGCAGATCGCCCTCCTCGATAGCCTGTTCGAAAGCAGCGGCAATCTCTTGGCGCTTGACCGTCTTGAGGGTGGTCAACTCATCCTGCAAACGCTTCAAGCCTTCAGCGGTCAGGTAGACCGGTTTATTCTGCGACATCCCTGCTTCTCCTTACCGGGCGAGATCCCCTTTGGGGAGCCTATCCCTGCCAGCGCAAAAACAAACACCAGCCTAAAGGCCAGCACCCGTAATTATACCCTGCTCTTGGCGGTTAGAGGAGAAGACTTATCCTGCCCTGCCGCTACTGGCAGGTTTGGCCTCGAGGAGTTCGTAAAACCCCCGGGCGTTGTGCAGATAGTGGGCTAAAATGCCCGGGATCAGGCTTCCGCTCAGAAGATAGCTGAACCCAAACAGCAGTCCAGCGAAGAGGGTATACAGCGGATAAGCCCAGGCCTTGCGGTCAGGGACCGGATGAAATGCGGCAAAGATCACGGCTTGGGCCAGGACCCCTAAAGGGCCCAGCCGCTGTAGCAGAAAACTTTGCAACGCTCCACGAAAAAAGCACTCCTCACCCAGCCCCGAGGCCACCGCCAAGCCCAGCGCCACAGGGTGGGTCAACCCGCCTTGCTGCAAGACGGTCCCCAGTTGGCGATGCAAAGCCTCGGCGTGGCGGAAGGAATTGGGGAAAAGGCGGGAGAAAGCGAGCTCGAGCCCCCACAGCCCTCCAAACAGGAAAAAAAACACCAGGGTATCTCGCAAGGCGTCAAGGGAGCGCACGAAGGGGTAACCGGCCAGGTCCATCCACAGTAGACCAAGGGCGAAAAGCCCGCCTTGGATGGCGAAGAGTATGCGAATCACGCGGGCGAACACAGGGATTTATTATTCCGCATCGAAGCGCCGGGCTTGGGAGTTGGGAGACATTTACACGTTTCGCCGCACAGCGGTGCCCGGGCGCGCGGATGCCAGGAGTGCGTCCTACGTTGAACGTCATACGTCGTACGAAGGGGATCGTCCCCTAGGTGTACAGCCATAGGCTGTCCCGAGACGCCACCCCACGGCTTACGCCGAAACAAGCGTCTCACTTCGCTCGGCGAAAGAAGCGTCAAAAAACCCCCGCGTTTAGCGTCTGGCGTTTTGCGTATGGCGTACGACGTACGACGCAAGTTGCGTTTCGCGTACGACGAGAGTAAAGCCCACTGCCCCAAAAAACGCCTACGTCCTTACTCGATGCTTTCCGAGCCTAATCCGAAGCCTTGCTCGAGCAACTTTTTGGGGTAGGCACGGAAGGCCAAAAAGGTCTGGGTACGCTCCACCCCGGGCATCTTTCGTAGACCCATCGTAACCACGTCGTCGAGCTGCTCGAAATCCGTAAGGCGCAGTAGGGCGATCAGGTCCCACTCTCCGGTGACCGAGTAGACCTCGGCTACACCGGGCAACTCGGCGATGGCCTCTCCGGTCTCCGGGATGAGCTCTCGGCGGGCTTGGATCATCACAAAAGCGGTAATCATACCCCCATGATAAGGCGAGGTGCAGGCTATATCCGGGCGCTTTACTACACCGCAAAGATAAGTTTGGGTTTGAACTGTAGATAATCCGCCGCGACGAAGTGCAGTGGGATGCCCTTCCAGTCTTGGGGTAGCCGTCGCCCGTCGGCGCCGTGGAGGTGCCCGTAGAGCACTGCGTCAGGGCGGTATTGCTCGATCATGTCGGTGAAGGCGCTTTTCTCTCCGCCGGGGCCGAAGGGGGGATAGTGCAGGGCCAGCACCAAATGTCGGTAGGATTTGCCTTTTAGGCTCTCGAGGGAAAGGCGCAGCCGCTCCGCTTCGCGCCGGTAGATCTTCTCGTCCTCTGGGCTGAGCTCGCGGCTTCCTGGGACATCCCAACCCCGAGTCCCGGCGATGGCCACCTCTCCGATCACCAACGAGTCGTTTTGCAAGGCGTACATACCGGGGGGAAGGGCCGAGCGCACCCGTCCGATAGAGCTCCACCAGTAGTCGTGGTTGCCGCGCAGCAGCACTTTGGCCCCGGGCAACTCGGCGATATCCCTTAGATCGAGCAAGGCGTCCTCGAGCCGCATCGCCCAGGAGATGTCTCCGGCGATGACCACCAGATCCTCGGGCCGTACCACCTCGCACCAGCGGCTAAAGAACGCCTCGGGGTGCCCCTCCCAGTTGCCTCCGAAAATGTTCATGGGCTTTGGGGAGGCTCGCGAGAGGTGAGGGTCAGCGATGGCAAAGACGCGCACGCAACCAGTCTAGCCGAGACCGCGGTGCCGGGCTCGAGCTAAACTGGGGGGATGGGGGACGAGCTGTTACACCAGGCCCTGCGGCTGCTGGCGGCGAAGGACTATACCGAAGCGGGGCTGCGGCGCAAGCTCGCCCGTCGGGGTTCGCCCGAAGAGGTGGAGGCGGCGGTTCGCCGGGTCAAGGAACTCGGTTACCTGGACGACCGCAGATACGCCGAGAGCTACCTCCGGCTCAACCAAGGTCGCTGGGGGATGAACAAATTGCGCCAGGCGTTGCGGTCCAGAGGAGTTTCCGTAGAGGTGATCCGGGGGGTGCTGGCTGACCTCGAGTCCGAAGCCGATCCGGTAGCCGAGGCCCTCCGGTTGCTCGAGCGTTACCCCAGCCGCTATAAGGGTGAAAAGGCCAAGGCCATCCGCTTCTTGCTCAACCGGGGATTCCCGCTTTCGGCGGCTTTGGCGGCTTGGGAGAGGTATAGCCAAACGCCGAACCCCGAACGCTAGAGGTCTGGTAACTTGATTTGTGCTGACTCAGACGTCGTACGTCGAACGTCATACGTCATACGAAGGGGATCGGTCCCTCGGGTGTACGGGCGTAGCCCGTCCCGATAGGGGATCGTCCTCAGCGTTTAGCGTCTGGCGTTTTGCGTATTGCGTATGACGTACGACGTAGGACGTATACCAACCCCACCCTAGCCCTCCCCTGCTAGGGGAGGGAGCACCCCGCGTTTGGCGTAAGACGTACAACGTACGACGTATGACCTAAGTCGCGTCTTGCGTTAAGCTATAACCTATGCCGCACGTTCGTGCAGAGATCTTCATTCCTAAACCGCCGGCCCAAGTGTACGCTTATGCCAAGGATTTGGTCGGGCTCAAACCCTACCTGAAGGATGTGGAGAGCCTGCGGGTGCTCGAGGACGCGGGGGCTCACTCCAAATCGGAGTGGGTGGCGGTAGCCATGGGCAAGAAGGTGCGTTGGATCGAGGAAGAAGAATGGTTTGATGCCGAGCTGCGTAACCGCTTTCATAGCCCCGAGGGGGATTTTGACGTGTACCAAGGAAGCTGGACCTTTCTACCGGAGGGGGAGGGTACGCGGGTGGTGCTGGAACTCGAGTACGAGCTTAATATCCCCATCTTTGGCGGACTTTTGCAAAAGCTGGTGCTGAAGCTTATGAAGGAAAACTGTGACGGGCTGCTGCAGGGCCTCAAAGACCGCTCGCTCGCCGCGTGATACAATCGGTTTATGTGGCGTGCCCAGCGATGTTAGGCTGAACTTTCCGCCGGGGTCGTGGCGGGCCTTTGTGCCTCCGGCCCGGCGTTTTTCATATCGTTTGACCCTAGGCTTTCGACCGCAAAAGATCCGGAGATTCCCATGCCGCTTCAGCTGTATAACACCCTGACCCGCCAGAAGGAGCCGTTTGTCCCGGCCACCCCTGGCTATGTCGGTATCTACGTATGCGGGCCGACCGTCTACGGCGACCCCCACCTGGGCCACGCCCGCGGGCCGGTGGTCTTCGACGTGCTGCGCCGGTGGCTCCTTCACCAGGGGCTCAAGGTGCGCTACGTGCGCAACATCACCGATGTGGGCCACCTCACCGACGACGCCGACGAGGGAGAAGACAAGATCCTGAGGCGGGCCAAGCTCGAGCGCCTCGAGCCCATGGAGGTGGCCGAGAAGTATGCGTGGGCCTACTTTGACGCGATGGATGAACTCAACGTGTTGCGCCCGAGCATCTCGCCCCGCGCCGCTGGGCACATCCCCGAGCAGATCGAACTCACCCAGGCCCTCATCGAGAAGGGCCACGCCTACGAGAAAAACGGCTCGGTCTATTTCCGCGTGAGCAGCTGGCCTGGCTACGGCAAGCTCTCGGGGCGCAACTTCGAGGAGCAAGAGGCCGGGGCTCGGGTGGCGGTGCGCGAGGAGAAGGAAGATCCCCGCGACTTCGCCCTGTGGAAGGCCGCCGATCCGGAGCACATCATGCGCTGGAACAGCCCTTGGGGAGAGGGCTTCCCCGGCTGGCACATCGAGTGCAGCGCGATGAGCCTCAAATATCTGGGGGAGGGCTTTGACATTCATGGTGGAGGGATTGACCTCCAGTTCCCCCACCACGAGTGCGAGATTGCCCAGGCCGAGGCTGCCGGGTATGTGTTCGCGCGCTACTGGATGCACCACAACCACGTCCTTTTGAACGGCGAGAAGATGGCCAAGAGTACAGGGAATCTGGTGCTCCTGCATGACCTGCTCAGCCAAAACGAGCCGATGGTGGTGCGCTTTTACCTGCTACAAAGCCATTACCGTAGCGTCCTAGACTTTACCGACGCGGGGCTCGAGGCTGCCTTGGGCGGGTATATGCGTTTGCTAAGCGCCTACCGCGAGGTACGCCGCCAGCTCCGGCTGCCCTCGGCAAAGCCTGGGAGGGATGCTGCTCTCGAACAGGCCCTGGATAGGCTCGAGGCCGATTTCAGCAAGGCGCTGGACGACGACCTGAACACCCCCCAGGCCCTCGCCGCTTTTTTCGTCTTTCTTCCCGTGCTCAACAAGGCGCTGGCCGAGAAAGCGGGAAAGGAGAGCCTCGAGCGCACCGAGAAAGTTTTCGCTGAACTGGGGGAGGGGGTGTTGGGGTTATTCCCTCCTCGCGTGCTGGAAGTCAACCTGGGCGGAAGCCTGCTGGATGGGCTTGTGCGGCTTTTGCTCGAGCTGCGCGAGCAGGCCAGACAGGAGAAGAACTTCGCTCTTTCTGACCAAATCCGCCAGCGCCTGGCAGAGCTAGGGGTGGTGGTGGAGGACACCCGAGAGGGGCCTAAGTGGAAGGTGCAATAAAAAGTAGGGGGATAGCCCCCCTACCTGCGCCAACTCAGCTTACTCTTCCCGCGAGCGCGCCCCTTGGAGGATGGTGAGGTAGTAGAAGATAGTCGAGAGGGTGCTGGCCAGGGCGGCCACATAGGTGAGGGCCGCTGCGGTGAGCACCCGCTGAGCCCCCGCCATCTCGGGGCCGCTGCTTAGAAAGCCCTGGC
This sequence comes from Meiothermus sp. Pnk-1, assembly GCF_003226535.1. Taxonomy (NCBI): domain Bacteria; kingdom Thermotogati; phylum Deinococcota; class Deinococci; order Thermales; family Thermaceae; genus Meiothermus; species Meiothermus sp. Pnk-1. The sequence goes on from NZ_QKOB01000002.1 coordinate 351,588, forward strand.
GCAAGATGCGCAGGGCCCGGCTCGAGGCGTCAAACTCCACCGGTAGGGTCACCAATTGGAAAAGGGCCACCGCCGCAAAAAGCCATAGCCCGAGCTCTGCCAGGCCCAACGAACCAACGACCAAGCCGACCAGCACCAGGATTGGTCCCAGCGCGCTACCGATATTCGCGGCGGGTAAGATCGCCGCACGAACGCGCAGGGCTGCGTAACCTTTGGCGTCTTGCAGGGCGTGTCCTACCTCGTGGGCGGCCACGGCGAGCGCGGCCACCGAGGGCGAGTTGTAGTTAGGCTCGGAGAGCCGCACCACCTTTTGGCTGGGGTCGTAGTGGTCGGTGAGGGCGCCGGGAACCATCTCTACCCGTACGTCTCTCAGTCCGTTGGCGTCTAGGATGGCCCTAGCGGTCTGGGCTCCGGTAAGACCCCTGGAGTTGGCGATGCGGCTATAGCGAGCGTAGGTAGACTGTAACCAGAACTGGATCACCAGGGTAGCTACAAAAACTACCCCCATCAACAGCCAAGCTAGGATCATTTCTTAACCTCCCTCTATGAACATAGCAAAAACCAAACCCCTGATGCTGAGGTTTGGATTACGACTGGAAGATCGGCACTCTACCGTAGAGACGGTCACACGCTCGCCAGGGTGGTCATCGGCATATGGCCGCCAGGCCGCGCAGCGTGTTATCAGCCCGCCAGAGGCTGGCTCTTGATGGTGAAGCGCAAAGCCGTACGCTCTTCGTGCTCGAGGTCCAGCTTGACAAAGGCCGGTTTGACCAACAAGTCCAGGTTGTCCGGGGCGATGTAGCCCCGTGCGATGGCGATGGCCTTGACCGCCTGGTTTACTGCTGCCGGGCCGATGGCCTGCACCTCCACCTCCCCTTGGGAGCGAAGGAGGGCCGCAATAGCACCGGCTACAGAATTTGGGCGAGACTTCCCAGAGACGCGCAACGTTTCCACCATGACCTCCGCACGTAGGATCGCTCCGAGAGTCATGTTAGGGTGAGCTGGGCTATAATGTCAATAAAATAGCGTCCTGGCAAGGAATCCTAATAAATGAAAGGGGGCTTTCCTCTTTGCGCAACGCGATGGGTGAGCCTTGTTTAACCTAACATTTAGCAAACTCTCATCGGCGGTTGTGGGTATCTTCCCCAAGGCAGGGGGGTTGTATCTACCGGGGCGCTTTGCTAACCGGTTATTACGCTAAGCGCGGTGGGCCATCCTCCGCCGGGCCATTCCGGAAAGGGGTAAATCTGATCCCCAGGTTGACGGTATACCAAAGCCTCCGTATAATACCGCAAATGCCGCGTAAAGATATGCGCGGCATTGCATCCCCAGGCAGAGCGTGGTGCGGATTTTGGAAGCGAGTCTCTATCCCTCGTTCGCCTGTGCCTTATTCCTAGAGCTGCCCTCGTCGTGATCGATAAGCACCGACCCCTCGTAGGAGGCCCAAGAGATGGAGTTTAGAAAAGCGTACCCGGAAATTCCGATCGGCAACGATGCCTGCGGAATCATCGCCATCGTCGAGAAGAGCGGGCGGCCCAGCCATGCCAATGTACAGCGGGTGCTAGAGAGCTTATACCGCATGGCTCACCGCGCCGGGTTGATCCGCGGGGAAGGCGACGGAACCGGTATCCAGACCGACCTCCCCCGCGAGCTATGGGCGGCCTATCTGGAAGAGGCCGGGATAGATGGATCCATAGCACAGAATCCGCGCTTTTTCGTGGGCCACCTGTTTGTGCCGAAAAGTGAAGGGGCTCGAGTGCAAGAGCTCCTCGACCTGTTCCGGGTGGAGGGGGCGCGGCGGGGCATCAAGCTTTTGCACGACCGCCGTGGTGATGTGACTTCCGGCGTGTTGGGGCCGGTAGGCAAACGCACGGAGCCCCTGTTCCTACAGGTTGCCGGTCTTTCTACCGATGGTGACGGCCCCTTGTGGGAGTTAGGGCTGGTGCTCGAGGAGCGCTTTCCCGTTCATGTGGTCTCGCTCTCCACCGCTTCGGTGGTGTACAAAGTGCGCGGTTCGGCGGAGATCCTCAAGCGCTACTACCCCGAACTCTCCCGGGCGGAGTTCAAGTCGGCCATCACCCTGGGGCATAACCGCTACTCCACCAACACCCTTTCCACCTTCGAGCAGGTGCAGCCCTTTGGGGTCTTGGGCCACAACGGCGAGATCAACACCATCGAGCGGCTGCGCCGTGAGAGCCGCTTTCTAGGTATCCCGCTCACGGGGGGCTCCGACTCCCAAGACTTGAACCGCCTCCTCGAGGGCCTTCTGTACCGCTTTGGCCTCTCCCTTCCGGAAGCCCTCGACCTGGTGTTTCCTCCCATCTTGGGCGAGATCAAAAACTACTCCCCGGCTCTGCAGGACCTCTACATGGCGCTGCGGCAGCGTTTTGGCCCCCTGGCCCAAGGGCCTGCCGCGCTCGTGACGCGCCATCGCGAGGAAGCGGTGTTTTGCACCGATGCGATGGGCCTGCGCCCTTTGTGGTTTATCGAGACTGAAGGGGAGCTGATCTTCTCCTCCGAGCGAGGGGTCTTCACCGCCGAGGAGTTCGTCCACGACCCGCGCCCGTTGGCCCCCGGGGAGAAGATGTACTTGCGCCTGACCATCGAGGGGGCTCGGCTTTTCCCCTTCGAGCGTCACCAGCGTTTTGTGCTCGAGGGCAACCTGGCGAAAAGCGGGGCCCTGGAGGGTTTTCGAGTGCACCTGACCGGGCCGCGCTACGACGCACCCGCACCGCTTGCGGGGGGCTCGGAGCCCCAGGTGGAAGAGCGGCCAGCTCCTCCTTCATTGGGCCTCGAGCGGGCTTTTGGCTGGGATCGCTGGGACACTGCCTACCTCGAGGCTTTGGCCGAAACTGGCAACGAACCCATCGGCTCCTTGGGCTACGACGGGCCCTTGGCGGCTTTGAACCCGGAGAAGCCCAATCTTTCCGAGTTCTTCAAGGAGACCGTGGCCGTGGTGACTAACCCGGCCATTGACCGCGAGCGCGAGATCGAGCACTTCTCCACCCGCTCCATCCTGGGCCGCCGGGCCTTGCCCGATGGACGCGGGGTCGGGCATGTCGAGGAGCTGCTGGTTCCCGTGCTCATCGAGGAACTGGTGGCGGCCCCCGCCGCGAAGACTGCTCCCAACCTTCGCGCGATCGCCCAAGGGCAGGGCACGTTGACCCTCGAGGAAGCCCTCTCCCGTTTCAAGCACGCGCTTTTGGTGCCTCAGTTCACCGTGGAGGAAGGCTTGCTGGCCGGGCTCAGGCGTCTGCAAGAGGCCGCCGTTCAAGCCGTGCGGGACGGAGCCGAACTGCTGGTGCTCTCCGACCGCCACGCCTATGAGGGGGGGGTCTGGATCGACATCTACCTGGCCCTGGCTGCGGTAGGGCGTTCCCTGGAAGAGGCCCGCGACCTCGAAGGGATCAGCCTGCGCCGCCGGACCTCGATCGTGGTGCACTCCGGTGGGGTGCGCAACCTCCACGACCTAGCGGTGTGTCTGGGCCTAGGGGCCGACGCGGTGGCCCCCTGGTTGATGCAGCAAAAAGCCCTGGCCTCCGGGGGTAGCGAGGCCCTACAGAAGCTGGTGGAAGGGCTCAGAAAGGGCCTCGAGAAGGTCATCAGCACCATGGGCATTCACGAGCTACGCGGCTACGGGCGCATCTTCAGCGCGGTGGGGCTCAAGCCCGAGTTGGCGGGGTACTTCGGCATCCGGAGCTTCCTGGCCTCCGAACAGGCGGGCTATGGCTTCTCCGAGCTCGAGCGCACCCTCTTGGAGCGGGTGAGCTTCCTCACTGCCCCCAAGGTGCTGCCGGCCAAGGATTTCCGTTTCAACCCGCGCATTTACAAGACCGCCCTGGATGTGGCCGCGGGGGAAGCCCCTTACGAGCACTACCAAGAGAAAGTGCGGGGGCTCGAGCACGAATCCCCCATCGCGGCCCGGCAGCTTTTGGCGGTGCGCTTTCCCGAGAAGAGCGCCGTAACCCCCGAGGAGGTGGACATCGGGGTAGGTGGGCACTCGTTGCCCTTTGTCATCACCGCGATGAGCTTCGGTTCCCAGGGCGAGACCGCCTTCCGCGCCTATGTAGAGGCGGCGAAGAAGCTCAACATGCTGTGCATCAACGGCGAGGGGGGCGAGATCCCCGACATGCTGGGAAAGTACACCCACTGGCGCGGCCAGCAGGTAGCCTCCGGGCGCTTCGGGGCGCACGCCTACATGCTCAACTCGGCTTCGGTGATCGAGATCAAGATCGGGCAGGGGGCCAAGCCTGGTGAGGGTGGTCACCTCCCCGGCAAGAAAGTCACCCCCAAGGTGGCTGCGGCCCGCAACGCGGTGCCCGGCGTGGACCTTATCTCGCCCTCCAACAACCACGACCTGTACTCCATCGAAGACCTGGCCCAGCTCGTCGAGGAACTCAAAACGGTGAACCCCAAGGCCAAGGTCTCGGTGAAGGTCCCGGTGATTCCCGGGATCGGCACCATCGCGGTGGGAATCGCCAAGGCCGGAGCCGACATCATTGCCCTCTCCGGCTTTGAAGGAGGGACCGGGGCGGCCCGTTGGCACGCCCTCAAGTACGCGGGGTTACCCGTGGAAATCGGGGTGCGCCGGGCCCACCGGGCCTTGGTTCGGGCGGGGATGCGCGACAAGGTGGAGATCTGGGCGGATGGCGGTCTGAAGACGGCCTATGACGTGCTGCGCATGGTTTTGCTGGGCGCAGACCGGGTGGGTATGGCCACGCTGGCGATGGTCGCCATCGGCTGTACCATCTGCCGGGGGTGCCAGACCGATACCTGCCACGTGGGCATCGCCACCCAGATCGAGACGCTCGAGCAGGCCCAGGCCCACGGCCTCAAGCGCTTCGTACCGCAGGAGCCCGAGCGGGCTGTAGACCAGCTGGTGCGGTTCTTCTCGCTGAAGGGAGAGGAGCTGCGCAAGCTCGTGGCGGCGCTGGGCTTCCCGTCGCTCAAAGAGGTTCGTGGTCGGAGCGATCTGCTCTACCAGGAAGCCCATGGCGAGTCCTTAGACCTTCGCTACTTTTTCGAACCCATCAGCGAGCCGGAATGGCTGCGGGAGCGCTCGGCGCACGTGCTGCGCAAACCCCTCAACCAGCTCACCCGCACCATCACCGAGGTCGTCTCGGAAGCTTACGCCGAGGGCGGGCGGGAACTGCTGTTCCAGGAGGGTCCGGTAGGCTCCACCGATCGCGCCTTGGGGACCCACCTGGCCGGAGAGATCGCCCGTCGCAGGCTTTACGGTAAAGGCTTTGACGCTCAGGTCGAGTTGCGCTTCGACGCGGGATCGGTGGCGGGGAACGGGCTGGCCGCTTTTAGCGTGGAAGGGCTCGAGGTTCTCGTCGAAGGTGGGGCTCAGGACGGGGTGGCCAAAGGGGCTTACGGTGGCAAGGTCGTGGTGCTTAAAGGACGCAACCCCTACGGGCAGTATGTAGACGGCAGCGTGGGTAAGAGCTTCGCCTACGGGGCCATCGGCGGTACCCTGATCGTGGAGGGCATGGCCGACAGCCGCTTCTGCATTCGGCTCTCCGGGGCTGACGTCGTGTTGGGCGGCGAGCCGGAGCGCCCGGTGCAAGACGAGTTGGGCAACCTCGCTTCTCGCGCTCAGGCCAAGGGATTCGCCTTTGAATACATGACCCGGGGCCGCGCGCTGGTGCTAGGCGATCCCGGTCCCTGGATCTGCTCGGGGATGACCGGCGGGCGGGTTTACTTGCGTTATTGGCCGGAGATGGGCCTGAACGAGGAGGCCATGCGCCGCCGCTTGGCCAAGGGGGCTAAAGTGGTGATCCAAAAGCTCGACGAGCGAGGGGTAGCCGATGTGCGCGAGCTGATGGGGGTTTACCTATCCGTCCTCACCCAGGCCGAGCGGCACGACAAGGCGGAGCGACTCGAGCGCCTTCTCCTCGATCCTGGCTCCCATTTCCGCATGGTGCTTCCCGCCAACCAGCAGGTTGCCCAGGAAGTGAGCACCGAGTAGGGAAGATGCCGACTCCCGTTCTTTTGGGGCTGCGCCGGAGAAGGGTTTGGCAGGGTTTGCTGCTGGGCAGCGGATTCCCTCACCCCAGGCCACCGGAGGGTCTTGGGGTAGATTCCCTTCGGGACAGCCTACGGCTGTACACCCAGAGGTAGATTCCCCGGCGGGACGGCCTACACCCGTACGACCCCACCCCAACCCTCCCCTGCTAGGGGAGGGGGTATTAGCTTTCCTGGCTCCCGGCCTGGTCGGCTACGGTCAAGGCGAAGGGTACAGCATAAAGGGGTATGATCCCCTGCGTTTAGCGTACGACGTGCGTCATTCCGCATTTTTGGTACGATTGTCCCGATGGACCCCTGTATTTTGCTAGAGACCCTCAAACGCCGGACGGGCTTCAATGAGGGGCACGTTCGGGTGCTGGCCGGACTAGGGCATTATATGACCCCTCTCGCCGCTGAGGTGGCTCTGGCGTTTTATGACTATTTGGGCCGCGATCCTGAGATGCGGGATATCCTCTGGGCTTCTCCAGGGAGGGTAGAGCGGCTTTACGGAAGCTTTGCGGCTTGGTATCGCGAGCTTTTTTCTGGCGTTTACGACGCCGCTTACGCTCACCGTCGTTACCGCATCGGCCTGATCCATGCCCGCCTCGGCATTACCCCTGGCTATATGGTTCCAGCGATGGGGATTGTACAGGAAATCTCCCTCGAGCACATGCGCACCGCCCTTCGTGTTGGCGAGATTTTCCCTGCGGTAGAGGCTTTCGAGAAGATCATCGCCATTGAGATTGCCCTGATTGACGAGAGCTACCTGGCGGCGCTCGAGGTCGGGTTCAAGTTGGGGGTCAGCAGCCGCGACGCACTGGTGCAAGGGGCAAGCACCTTGCTCAAGGAGGCTAGCGTGTGGTCCTAGGGGCGGCCATAACGGTAGAAGCCCCCATTATTTTTGCTATAGGCTAGCCCGGTATGATCCGCGCCATCCTTTTTGACCTGGATGAGACCCTGATCCTCGATGAGGCTGTCTGTGAGCATGCTTTTCGTGAGGCGGCCTTTGTCGCGGCGCAGCGCTACAGCCTCGACCTAGAGCGCCTTGTGCGCACCGCTAAAACCTCTGCTCAGCGGTTGTGGGCCCAAGGCCCTTACCACTCCTACGCTCTTTGCATTGGGCACAGTGCCTTGGAGGGGCTGTGGGCGGGCTACACGCAGCCCGAGGTGCAAGGGTTGCGTGAGTGGGCTCCCGGCTACCGCCTGGCCGTATGGCGCGAGGCTCTGGCCGAACAGAACGTCTCAGATGAAAACCTCCTTTTTGAACTGGTGGACACCTGGCGCACGGCTCGAGCCCTTTACCCTCGCTATCCCGAGGTGGATGCCCTGCTTTCGGCCCTATCTCCTAGGTATCGGCTTGGCCTCGTCACCAACGGGGTGCCCGACCTTCAGCGGGCGAAGATTTATGGGAGTAATCTGGCTTCCCACTTTCAGGCGGTGGCGGTCTCGGGGGAGCTGAACGTGGGCAAGCCCGATCCGAAGATCTTCGAGTGGATCTGCGCGAGGCTCGAGGTCGCCCCCGCGGAGTGCGTGATGGTTGGGGACAACCCCGAGCGCGACGTGGCTGGGGCCATCCAGGCCGGGATGAGATCGGTTTGGGTGGATCGCGGCTTCAAGCCTCGGGACCAGCGTTACCCGGCGGATCTGGAAGTAAAAAACCTGCTCGCGATGCTGCCCTGGCTCGAGGAACTAGCTAGGCAGCAGGGCTAAGCGATCTCAAAGGGCTCGAGCCGGTCTGTGCGGTTGACCAGCAAGTGGTATACGCTGTACGTCGTACGCTAAACGCAAGACGCAAAACGCTGGGGACGAGCAAAGCTCGTACACCTATTCGTATTCGTATGACGTACGACATGGGACAGCTCAGCGCAGCGCTTTGAGGGCCAGCCGGATGATCTCTTGGGTGCTGGCCTCGGGGTTTTGCTGGATGATCTGGGTCACGGCGGCGCGCACCTGGTTTTCGCGGAAGCCCAGCGTGACCAGGGCCAGCTCGGCTTCTTCGCTCTGGGGGCGGCGGAGGATGGGGCCGCCCTCGCCCATCAGGTGGGGCGGGACTTTTCCGCGGAGCTCGAGGGCGATCCGCTCAGCCAGCTTTCGCCCCACCCCCTGGGCTCCGGTAAGCAGGCGAATATCGCCGTCGGCGAGTGCGCGTGCCAGCAGGGCTGGCGATAGCGAGGAGAGCAGGTTGAGCCCCACCTTGGGTCCCACCCCGCTCACCCCCAGCAGCATCTCAAAGAGCTCCAGCGAGCGTTCGTCGGCGAAGCCGTACAGTGAGAGGTCGTCCTCGCGCACAACGAGCTTGGTGTGTAAGGCGATCTCGCCCGCTTCGGGCAGGTTGGCAAGGGTGGTGGTGGGGCAGAAGACCTCGAGCCCGAATCCCCCCACCAGCAGAATCACGCTGGTTTCGGTTTTGCGTAGGGCGGTGCCTTTAAGATAGCGGACCATAGAGGTGTATCCTACCTACCGCTGAATTTAGCCGCTCGCTTCTCGTAGAAGGCTTGCACCCCCTCTTTGTGATCCAGGGTACGGCCTGCGACCTCTTGCAGCAGGGCTTCATACTCGAGCATCTCCTCGAGCGTAGCCCCTGCACTCCGCCTGAGGGCCCGCTTGATGAGGCCGTAGGTCTTGGTGGGGCCGCTGGCGAGTTCGGCGGCGAGTTTACCCACCTCCTCGGCCAGTTGCTCGGCGGGCACGACCCGGTTCACCAGGCCTAGGGCCAAGGCTTGCTCGGCGGTGAGGCGAGGGGAAAGGGCCTCGAGCTCGAAGGCCTTGGCGTACCCGACGATGCGGGGCAGGTGGTAGTTCATCCCGGCGTCGGGGATCAGGCCGATCTTGCTGAAGCCGGTGGTGAAGACCGCATCCGAGGCGGCAATACGCAGATCGCAGGCCAGCGCCAGCGACATTCCCGCCCCGGCGGCAGCCCCGTGTATGGCTGCGATGACCGGTTTTTCCAAGGCGGTGATGTTTTCCACCACTGCGGTGTAGTTTCGCAAATGGGCTTTGTAGGAGACAGTTTGGCCAGCAAACTCGCGTAAATCTTGACCCGAGCAGAACCCCCGCCCTGCCCCCCGCAGCACCACTACCCGCACCTCGGGGGCGCTGGCTTCTTTGTGGAAGGCTTTAGCCAGAGCTTGCAGCATCTCGGTGGTGAAGGCGTTGATGGCCTCAGGGCGGTTTAGGGTTAGGGTGAGAACGCCCTCTTGTAGTTGTGAAAGCAGTACGCTCATGGCTTTTCACTTTCCTTTCCAAACCGGCTTGCGCTTCTCGACAAAGGCAGTGGTTCCCTCCTGCTTGTCTTCGCTGCCAAAGGCGATCAGGAACTGGCTGCGCTCGTAGGCCAGGCCGTGTTCAAGCGGGAGATCCTGTGCGCGGTTGACGGCGTCTTTAGCGAGCTGGGCGGCCAAAGGAGCGCGGGAGGCTACCAGGTTGCCCAGCTCGAGGGCTTCCTCGAGGTATAACTCGACGGGAACCACCTTGTTCACCAACCCCATCCGGTAGGCTTCCCAGGCGCTTAAGACCCGCCCGGCCAGCACGGTCTCCATGGCCCAATATTTGCCGATCTGGCGGGTCAGGCGCTGGGTTCCGCCGGCGCCGGGGATGATGCCTAGGTTGATCTCGGGCTGGGCAAAGCGGGCCGTCTCCGAGGCCACGATCAGGTCGCAGAGCATGGCCAGCTCGCAGCCACCGCCATAAGCAAACCCCGATACTGCTGCGATTAGGGGTTTCTTAGCCCGCCGCAGTATCTCGTACTGGTCGGCCCGCAGGCCCCGCATTAGCTCGGGGAGCGAGGTCTGCTGGAACTCGGCGATGTCCGCTCCGGCGGCGAAGGCCCGCTCGTTGCCGGTGAGGACCATGGCCCTGATCTCGCTGTCCTGCTCGAACGCACTCACGGCCTGACCGATCTCGCCGAGGGTTGCGGTATTGATCGCGTTGAGCTGCTGAGGTCGGTTGAGGCGGATCAGCCCAACTTTTCCATGGGTTTCGACGAGGATGTTTTCGTACATGGAATGCTCCCGCGTTCGTCCTACGCCTCAATGCAGGGCTACTTCATCCGCTCTTCGCTGAAGCGCTGGCCCTCCCACACGTCAATGAAAGCCGTTCCGGCGTGGAGCTTGGCCTTGTGGGGGACTCCCGCAGGGATATGGTAGTAATCACCCTTTTTGAAGGTTTGGTGCTGGCCGTCAATCCAAAACTCCACCACGCCCTCGAGCACCACCCCCCACTGTCCCTCATGGGCGTGCTCGGGTACCTCGGTCTCCTGGGGTACGTAGCCGAAGCCGATCTGCCCCCCCTGTCCCGAGATCACCGGTATATCCATCCCTGGCCACAGGGTTACCTGTTTGAACTTCGCGAACCACTCCGGGAATACCTGCATGGCTCTCACCTCGCCCCTAGCTTATCAACCGGAGCTTGGCTTTGCGTTGGGAGAATCTTTCGTGTTATCCTTCACAGCTAATATGGCTTTGGTCGTGCAGAAATACGGCGGCACCAGCGTGGGCGACCTCGAGCGTATTCACAAGGTCGCCCAGCGCATCCAGCACTACCGTGAGCGGGGTCATCAGCTGGCGGTGGTGGTCTCGGCGATGGGCCATACCACCGATGAGCTGATCGCCCTGGCGAAACGGGTCAATAAGCGCCCACCGCAACGGGAGCTGGATATGCTCACTACCATCGGGGAGCAGCAGTCGGTGGCGCTGCTCTCGATGCAGCTCAACGCGATGGGCATCCCGGCGCGGGGGTTCACGCAACACCAGATCGGCATCACCACCGACGGGCGCTATGGCGATGCTCGCATTTTGCGGGTGGAGCCTCGGCTTATCAAAGAGGCCTTGGACCGCGGCGAGGTGGCGGTGGTGGCGGGTTTCATGGGCACCACCCCCGAAGGTGAGCTGACCACCTTGGGGCGCGGGGGTTCCGATACCACCGCAGTGGCCCTTGCGGCGGCCTTGGGAGCTCGCGAGTGCGAAATCTTCACCGACACCGAGGGGGTCTACACCACCGACCCTCACACCATTCCCGAGGCGCAGAAACTCTCCCGCATCGGTTATGACCAGATGCTCGAGCTAGCCGCCCTGGGAGCACGGGTGTTGCACCCCCGTGCGGTCTATTACGGTAAGCGCTACGGCGTAAAGATTCACGTGCGCAGCAGCTTTTCCTACAACCCCGGAACCCTAGTGGAGGAAGGTATGGAACTCGATCGCCCAGTGACGGGAGTGGCTCTAGATGATGAGATTGCGCAGATTGGTCTAATAGGTATCCCTGACCGCCCCGGTATTGCTAGCCGAGTATTTGAGGCCCTTGCCCGCCGAGGAGTAGCGGTAGACATGATCATTCAGGGCGTGCCCGGCCACGATGCCTCGCGCCAGCAGATGGCCTTCACAGTCAACAAAGACTTTGCCGAGGACGCGATGGAAGCCTTGGAGCCGGTGTTGGCCGAGATCGGTGGGGAGGCCGTGCTCCGCCGCGACGTGGCCAAGGTTTCCATCGTGGGGGTAGCCCTGGCTTCGACCCCGGGTATTCCCGCGCGTATGTTCGCGGCGGTTGCAGGCGTGGGAGCTAACATCGAGATGATCGCCACCAGCGAGGTGCGCATCTCGGTGATCATCCCCGCCCATTATGCTGAAGCCGCGCTTCGCGCCGTGCACAGCGCCTTCGAACTGGACAAGCCGGTGGCCTCATGAGCGCCTATTCCGGCAAATGCTTTCTCGGCTGGCAGGAGATTACCGCCCTGGTCTCGAGCCTCCTACGTCGGCTCGACCCTCACCGCTACGACTGCATCCTGGCGGTGACCCGCGGCGGCATGATCCCGGCCTGCCTCATCAGCGAGGCCACTGACGTGCGTAATATCCTCACCGCGGCGGTGATGTTCTACACCGGCGCGGGTCAGACCTTGCAAGAGCCCCACTTCCTTCAGTTTCCCGGCGATGCGCTGCTCTTGGGAAAGCGCGTCCTGATTGTGGATGATGTCTGGGATTCGGGCAAGACCGCGGTGGCGGTGCGCGAGCGGGTCAAGTTGGCGGGGGGTGAGCCTACCTTGGCTGTGCTTCACTACAAGCCCACGATGAACCAGTTCCCAGGGGATGGTCCCGATCTTTACGCTGCGGAGACCGACGCCTGGATTGTGTATCCCTGGGATCCAGCGCAGGGATGGACAAATTTGGGACAGCCTCCCCGCCAGGCTTAGCAGCCAAATATCCGCTCTCGAGAAGGAGGGCTCTCCCGGCTTGGGAGAGCCCTGGGAACATCTTGGGCGTAGCCGACCAGGGAAGCTAAATACCCCCCAGCAGGGGAGGGGGTATACGTCGTACGCAATACGCAAAACGCCAGACGCAAAAAAGGGACGATCCCCTACGGGACGGGCTACGCCCGTACACCCGGGGTAGATTCCCTATCGGGACCGGCGGAGCCGGTACACCTAGGGGACGATCCCCTATCGGGACGGAGCAAGCTCCGTACACCTAGGGGACCGATCCCCTTCGTATGACGTATGACGCACGACGTTTGCCATAAGACGTACTGCTCGCAGGGAAGGGTTGGGGTAGGGGCCCGTTTCGCATGAAAGGGTATCACTTGATCAGGCCAAGCTGCTTTACCGCGTCCCGTTCGTCGGCTAGCTCCTTGGCGCTGGCGTCCATCCTCTGGCGGCTAAATTCATTGACCTCGAGGCCCTGTACGATGCTAAACTCTCCACCCTGGCATACACAGGGGTAGCTATAGACCAGCCCCTCAGGGATGCCGTAAGAACCATCGGAGGGGATTGCCATGCTCACCCAGTCACCCTCGGGGGTTCCCAGGGCCCAGTCGCGCATATGGTCAATGGCCGCGCTGGCTGCGCTAGCGGCTGAGGAGGCCCCACGGGCTTCGATGATGGCGGCTCCGCGCTTGGCGACAGTAGGGATGTAGGTGTTGGCGTACCACTCGTGGTCGCCCACCAGCTCGTAGGCGTTTTGGCCATCCACCTCACAGTGGAAAAGGTCTGGGTACTGGGTGAGCGAGTGGTTGCCCCAGATGGTCATCTTCTTGATGCTGCTCACCGGGCGCTTGACCTTAGCGGCGAGCTGGCTGATGGCCCGGTTGTGGTCGAGGCGGGTCATGGCGTGAAACTGGCGGGGAGAAAGGCCGGGCGCGTTATGGTAAGCGATGAGGGCGTTGGTGTTGGCGGGGTTGCCCACCACCAGTACCTTTACGTTTTTCTTGGCGTTGTCCGAGAGGGCCCTGCCCTGGGCGGTGAAGATGGCCCCGTTGGCTTGCAGCAAATCGGCGCGCTCCATGCCGGCTTTGCGCGGCATCGCTCCCACCAGCAAGGCGTAATCGGCATCGGCGAAGGCCACGTTCGGGTCATCGGTCTGCACCACCCCGGCCAAGGTGGGGAAGGCGCAGTCTTCGAGCTCCATCACCACCCCCTGTAGAGCTTTCATGGCAGGGGTGATTTCCAGAAGTTGCAGGATGACCGGTTGGTCTTTACCCAGCATCTCGCCCGCTGCGATCCTAAAAAGTAGGCTATAGCCAATCTGACCGGCGGGTCCGGTGACCGCCACACGAACCGGGGATTTCATCTGCGATTCTCCTTTCCATTCGGTGCTGCCCTTGCAGCACCGAAACCGTTCAGAATCATACCGCGAACCACCCTCGGCCTAGCGGTGCAGGTGGTAATACTCCTCGTTGGGTTTCCAGCCGAGCGCGTTGGCCAGGCGGTTGGTGAAGTTGAACATCGCCGCGACCTGGGCCGCTTCGAAGATGGCCTCGTCTGAGAGCCCCACCGCCCGCAGCGGCGTGAGGTCCTCCGGGCTCATGGTAGGAGAGTCTTGGGTCATCTTTACCGCAAAGTCCAGCAGGGCCCGCTCCCGGGGCGTCAGCTCGGCGCGGCGGTAGTTGGCGGCCAGCACCTCCGGAAGCACCAGGTCACCGCTGATCTGGCGTAAGTAGGCGGAGTGGCTGGCCAAGCAGTACTCGCACCTGTTCTCTGAAGAGACCACCACCGCGATCATCTCCCGCTCTTTGCGCGAGAGTTGGCTGTGCTCCTCGTTTCGCATCAGGAAGTCGTAGTAGCGGAACCAGCGCAGGAAATGCTCGGGTAGCAGGGCGAAGTTGCGGGCTACATTGGGGAGTAGGCCGGTTTTCTCGAGAAACTTGGCGAAGAGCGCCTGTACGTCGGAGGGGGCCTCGCTGGGCTCGGGTACTTTGATCCAAGCGGTGGGCTCGAGGGAAGCCGCTTGCGAGTTGGATTGGGTTTGGCTCATAGAGCTTTGCACCTCGGTCTAGAGAACGCCGTTCAGCCTTGCTGTGCTTCCCAGCGGGCGGGAGCGGCCTGTTTGAGAAACTCCACGATATCCTGCGTCGAAGTGCCAGGGCCAAATACCGCCGACACCCCCATCTCTTTTAGGTGCGGTACGTCCTCATCCGGGATGATACCTCCTCCAAAGAGCAGGATGTCGCCCGCATTTTGTTCCTCGAGCAGGCGGCGGACCTCGCTGAAGTAATGCATGTGGGCCCCAGAAAGGATCGAGAGTCCGATGGCATCCACATCTTCTTGCAAAGCCGCCGAGACGATCATCTCTGGGGTTTGCCGCAAGCCGGTGTAGATCACTTCCATTCCCGCATCGCGCAGGGCGCGGGCCACCACCTTGGCCCCTCGGTCGTGGCCGTCAAGGCCGGGTTTGGCGATCAGCACTCGGATTCGTCTATCCATACTCACATTCTACCCAAAGGGGGCCCTGACCCCCTTGTCTGCGAGAAGAGCCAGCGGATAAACTCCCGCTCGCGGTAGGCGCGGTCCCAGCTATTATGTTCCACCCCGGCGTACTCGGTGAAGCGGTGGTTCTTATTCCCAGCGCGCTCAAGGGCCCGCTGCAAAACCCGGCTAAACTCCACCGGAACCACCGTATCGGCGTCACCGTGGAAGTTCCACACCGGCAGATGCCCCAACCTAGACATCACCGCGAAGGGGTCGGCAGCCCCGCAAATGGGAGCCAAGGCGGCGAATTTGTCGGGGTAGCGAATGGCCATATTCCAAGCCCCATGCCCTCCCATCGAGAGCCCGGTCAGGTAAATACGTCGGGAGTCGATCTGGGCTTTACGCTCGAGCTCGCAAAGCAAAGCGTAAACAGCCTCGAGCACCGTTCCCTGCCATAGCAATCCCTGTGGGCACTGTGGCATCAGCACTAAGGCGGGCCAGTCTTCAGGATTTTCCCGGATAGCTGGGCCAAGGCCCACGGTGGTCTGCTTCTTGCCATCGCAGCCCCGCTCGCCCGAGCCGTGCAAGAAGACCACCAGCGGCCAGCCCTCCTTGGGCGGAGGGCCATCGGGGACGTACAGCGCGTAGGGCAGGGTGTCGAAAGCGGCCTTGCGGTAGCGGAAGCGCACGCTCATGGCCCTAAGTCTAGAGTGCCGATCAACATTTGTGTGTATAGTCCCGGCGGGGATGGTCTTTGGTCACACGTCCACCACACGCCTCAAGCCGCTACCCCGCGTCCTGCGTTTCGCGTTTGGTGTACGCCTCCGCAACGCTGCACTCAGACCAGCACCGGCTCCTCGTAGACCCCGTAGACCGCCCGGAGCTGGTCCATCATCTCGCCCAGCGTACAGTAGGCCAGGGCGCACTCGACGAAGTGGGGCATGGTGTTGCGGCCTTCTTTGGCGGCCTGGCGCAGGCCCTCGAGCGCCGCCTGCACGGCGACGGGGTCGCGCTCGCGGCGCACCTGGGCCAGCCGGGCGTTCTGCACCTTCTCCACCTCGGGGTCGATGAGCTGGATGGGCACCTGCAAGCCCTCGTCCTGGAAGGCGTTCACGCCCACGATGATGCGCTCGCCCTTCTCGACCTCCTGCTGGTAGCGGTAGGAGGCGTCGGCGATCTCGCGCAGGAAGTAGCCCTCCTCAATGGCCCGCACCACCCCGCCCATGCGCCGGATCTCCTCGATGATCTGCATGGCCTGGCGCTCCATCTCGTCGGTGAGCCACTCCACGTAGTAGCTGCCGGCCAGGGGGTCGGCGGTGTGGGTCACGCCGCTCTCGTAGGCGATGATCTGCTGGGTGCGCAAGGCGATCTTGGCCGACTCCTCGGTGGGCAAGGCCAGCGCCTCGTCGTAAGCGTCGGTGTGCAGGGAGTTGGTGCCCCCCAGCACCGCAGCCAGGGCCTGGATGGCTACGCGGGCGATGTTGTTGAGCGGCTGTTGCGCGGTGAGCGAAACGCCGGCGGTCTGGGCGTGGGTGCGCAGCATCCAACTAGCCGGGTTCTTGGCTTTGTAGCGCTCGCGCATCTCGCGGGCCCAGATACGCCTGGCGGCGCGGAACTTGGCGATCTCCTCGAAGAAGTCGTTGTGGGCGTTGAAGAAGAAGGAGATGCGCGGGGCGAACTCGTCGATGTCGAGGCTGCGCTCGAGCGCAGCCTCGACGTACTCGAAGCCATCGGCCAGGGTGTAGGCCAGCTCCTGCACCGCGGTGGAGCCCGCTTCGCGGATGTGGTAGCCCGAGACCGAGATGAAGTTCCACTTCGGCACGTTTCGGGGGCCCCACTCGAAGGTGTCGATGACCAGCTTGACGCTGGGCTCGGGCGGGAAGATGAACTCCTTCTGGGCGATGAACTCCTTGAGGATGTCGTTCTGGATGGTGCCGCCCAGCCGCTCCCAGCGGTAGCCCTTCTTCTTGGCCGCCGCCAGGTACATCGCCCAGATGGCGTTGGCCGGGGAGTTGATGGTCATGGAGGTGGTGACCTCTTCCAGGTTGATGCCCTCGAAGAGGATCTCCATGTCGGCCAGGCTGGAAACGGCCACCCCGCACTTGCCCACCTCGCCCTTGGAGAGGGGGTGGTCGGAATCGTAGCCCATGAGGGTGGGCAGGTCGAAGGCGGTGGAGAGGCCCGTCTGGCCCGCCGCCAAAAGCTTCTTGAAGCGCTCGTTGGTCTGCTCGGCGCTGCCGAACCCGGCGAACATCCGCATGGTCCAGAGCTTGCTGCGGTACATCGAGCCGTAGACGCCGCGGGTGTAAGGATACTCGCCGGGGTAACCGAGCTTTTCTTCGTAATCGAAGTCGCGCAGATCTTCAGGGGTATATAGCGGGTCTGGCGCGATGTCCGAGAGGGTCCTATGGGCGACCGGGCGCTCGGGCATCTTCTGGAGCGACTGGTTATAGGTTTCCTGCATCCAGGCGTTTTTGGAGCGCTTTGTGCTCATGCTCTGATTTTATAACGCTTTTGCTGATTTGAAACGCTAAACCGTTAGATAGTCGCGGTTTCTCCGGGCCAGCGCCGAATCTGGCCGGGACAATCGTCATAGGTACAAACGCCTCTGTGGCATTTGGTTGGATCCGTCTAGGCTAGGGCTGAGGAGGATAACATGACAACCGCCAAAATCACTGCTCCCACGCAAATACCAGAACCCGCTGTCGCCCGCTTTCTCTTTTCCGACACCCGGCTGGCCCCCTTATGGCTGATCCTGAGGGTCTACTTGGGATGGCAATGGCTCGAGGCCGGTTGGGGCAAGCTCACCAACCCAGCCGGGGTATGGGTGGGTGAAAAGGCAGGTGTGGCCCTCGCCGCTTTTCTCAAGGGAGCGCTGACCAAGACCACTGGCGAACACCCCGACGTGACCGGCTGGTACGCTTGGTTTATCTCCCATGTGGCCTTACCCAACGCCAAGGCCTTTAGCTACTTGGTGGTCTTCGGAGAAATCCTAGTGGGGTTGGCTCTGATCCTGGGTCTTTTCACCGGCTTAGCGGCTTTCTTTGGAGGCTTCATGAATGCAGCCTTCCTGCTGGCGGGAACGGTGAGCGCCAACCCCTGGATGTTCATCGTGGCGACTTGGCTGGTGCTGGCCTGGCGGAGTGCAGGTTACTGGGGCCTGGATGGCTGGGTGCTGCCTCGCTTGGGAGCGTTCTTTGGGAGAGGCGATCGTTCGCCTGCTGGCTAAGCGCCCTCTCAGACCCCACGGGAGAGAACACCTCTAGGCCTTCCGTGGGGTCTTTACACAATGCCTTGACGAGACAAAGCCATTGTGCGACCATTGAACCCGGACAGGCCTGGAGCAGGTGTCGGTAGTGGGGCTGTCCTAGACACGGGGAGTAGCGCAGTCTGGTAGCGCATCTGCTTTGGGAGCAGAGGGTCGGAGGTTCGAATCCTCTCTCCCCGACCAAGCGACCGGCAGTGTGTAAAGCCACGCGCGGGAGTAGCTCAGTTGGTAGAGCATTAGCCTTCCAAGCTAAGGGTCGCGGGTTCGAGTCCCGTCTCCCGCTCCAAGTTTTTGGCGTCCAGAAGTTGTGGTCTTCCGGACGCCCTTTTTCTATTTGAAGGTAGCCTTGATCCGCTCGCGCGTCTCTCGCCTGCGGGTGTGCCCGGCATGCAGGCGCTCACCCTGCCAGTCTTCCCGACGTAGCGCCAGCGCAAGCCGGTGGTGAGCATCAGGTAAAACATCGGGTACGATGCGGCCTGGGCCGGGTGGGAGCTGTGGCGGGCCTACCAAGCGTGATAGGGGCATGAAGCGTGTGGGCCCTAAAGCGCCCAAACCGAAAACCATCGGCCCAAACCCAAATTCATGGGCAGATGACTTCGTTGTCATCGAACCTGCTAACCCCAACCAAAGACCCCTACCCCCACAAGTCAAACTCAAAGGCAAAAAAAGCTCATTTGAATATGTCAAAGAACAGCGAAGATGAACTTGTTGTCTTTGATACCAACGCGCTGATCCAAATACATACCCAAGAGCGCTTCAGTCAGTTGGCCTTATCGGTTTACCAAAAAGCCGGGTACATCGGGGTTTGCAATCGGGTTGTGCCTGAAATGGCTGGGGCAACCGGGGCTATGGTGCGAAGCAAAAGCCTTAGCAAAGCCGATAGAAACAAGATTCAATCCTTCTTGCTGGACAACCTGGAAAACTGGCCGGTACTTCCAGTTTCAAAAACGGTTTGCCGCAAAGCCTTTGACCTATGCCGAAAACACCCCCTCAAAGGGGCCGATGCCGTACACCTGGCCGCTGCGCTGGATATGCAACTATTTCGTGAGCTAAGGTTTTTCACCCTGGACAAAACCCTGTACCAGGCCGCCCTAAAAGAAAAAGTTCCGGTTGTAGCGGTCTCGGAGTTCGAAGGTGGCCGGTAGACAGACCTTCCGCATCCTCATCGTGGGCAAGTCGGGCTCGGGGAATCCGGCGCATGGAGGAGCGCTACACCGTGGGCGAAGACGGCGACCCCACCCCCACAGCCTTCCGCCAAGGCAAACGGAATACGGGTTATGCCTGCTACATTATTGCCCGGGCCAATTTCTGCACAGAGCTGAAGGGGTAGGTGTCTTTTAGGCGCCAAAAAGGAAAAGCCCGGGTACAGCAACCCGAACTTTTCGCCTTCTGGACTGGCGGGCCTGGAGCGATTCGAACGCCCGACCTACGGCTTAGAAGGCCGCTGCTCTATCCGCTGAGCTACAGGCCCACATCGAGCTAGTATAGCCTGAGCAGGAGGAGGGCTCAACACCAGAGAGGGTCGTGCTAAGCTTCGGGTTATGGGGCCCATTTTTCTGAGCGCCATCAACCAGATGGATCGGGCAGCGTTCGTTGAAGCAGTGGGTTGGGTGTTTGAGGGTTCCCCCTGGGTAGCCGAACGGGCTTGGGCCACCCGTCCTTGGGCGAGTGTGGAGGGGCTGCACCAGGCCATGTGCCAGATGGTCGAGATGGCCCCCATCGCCCTCAAGCTGGATCTGATCCGAGCTCACCCCGACCTGGGTAGCCGAGCCCGGATGGCTGAGGCTTCCGCTCGAGAACAAAAGGGGGCTGGGCTGGACACCCTGGCCCCTGAGGAATTCGATCGTCTTCAGCGGCTCAACCGCTCTTATAGAGAAAAGTTTGGCTTTCCCTTTATCCTGGCGGTGCGAGGCAAGACCAAAGGCGAGGTTTTGCAGGCGCTAGAAGAGCGGCTGGAGCACGATAAACAAACCGAGCTGGAAGCTGCCCTCGAGCAGATCTACCGCATCGCTTGGTGGCGCCTGAGCGAGGTGGTAAATCCTTAGGAGGCCCGTGTGATTGATCCGCTTCATCAAGACCGCCTGAGGGTGGTACGTTGGCCTTGGATAGTGGCCTTGCTGGCGATCTTTGGCATCGGCGTGGCCCTAACCGTGGCCAACGGGTGGCAGGCCCATGCCAAGGAGTTTTTAAACCTGCTGGTGCGCTGGTTACACATCACCTACGGCATCGCCTGGATCGGGGCTAGCTTCTACTTCATCTTTCTGGAGAACGCCCTCGAGCGCCATAACGTACGCCCGGAGCTTTCCGGGAACATCTGGGCCATTCACGGCGGAGGGGTATACTACCTCGAGAAGTACAAAACTGCTCCCCCTAAGCTCCCGCCGTACTTGCACTGGTTCAAGTGGGACGCCTACTTGACCTGGGTGACGGGCTTCTTGCTGCTGGTCATCGTCTACTACTCCGACCCTCGAGCCAACCTGCTGGCGCCGGGAAGCTCGCTCTCGAGCGCTGTGGCGATCCTCATCGCGGTGGGGAGCCTGGTGGGGGCCTGGCTGATTTACGTAGGGCTTTCGCGCACGGCGTTGCTGTACCGGCCTGCGCTCTTCCTAGCGGTGGGAGGGGTGTTGGTGGCGGGAGCGGCTTGGGCGCTGTCGCAGATCTACAGCGGGCGCGGGGCTTTCATGCACGTGGGGGCCATGCTCGGCACGATCATGGCGGCCAATGTCTTCTTCGTGATCATCCCCTCGCAAAAGGCCCTGGTTCGCGCCGCGCAGAAGGGGGAAGCCCTAGACCCGGCCTTCGTCAACTGGGTGCAGCTGAGATCGCGCCACAACAATTACCTGACCCTGCCGGTCCTCTTCACCATGATCGCCCACCACTTTCCCTTTACCTACACCTACGGGGCCAACTGGCTAATCTTGGTGTTGCTCTTTGCGGCGGGGGTGGCGGTACGACACTTCATCAACGTGACCGAGCAACAGCACCACACGACCCTAAAGACCGGCGGGGCCATGCCCTATTTGCTGGTAGTTGCGGCAGTGCTGGTGTTGGGGGTCTTTTATCTCACCGCGCCCAAGGGCGGCAAGACCGCCCTTAGCGGGGAACCGGTAACCTTCGAAGAGGTTCAGGCCATCATCAACACCCACTGCCATGTCTGCCACGCGGCTCATCCTACCCAGCCCGGTTTTGCTTCGGCTCCGGCGGGGGTGATGTTCGACACCCCCCAGGAGATCCTAGCCCAGGCGGGGCGGATCAAGCAGGTGGCGGTGGACTCCGAGTATATGCCGCTGGGAAACATTACCCACATGACCCAGGAAGAACGCTCCAGGCTCGGGGCTTGGGTCAGCCAAGGGGCCAAGGGTCCGGTAAAGTAGAAAGTATGCGCATCGCGGTGTTTTCGGACGTCCATGGCAATCGGTTCGCGCTCGAGGCAGTGCTGGAGGATATCCAGTCGCACCACCCCGACGCGCTGGTCAACCTGGGCGACCAGGTCTGGGGCGCGGCTGACCCGGCGGGGGCCTGGCGGCTCCAGCAAAGCCTAGGGGCTATCACCGTGCGGGGCAACACCGACGAGTTTTTGAGCAAAACAGGCCCCTACGCTGAACTGGCCGATTGGCTCAAAGGACAGCTCGAACCCGAGGCCCCCCAGCGGCTCAGGGGATTCCCCGTCACCGCCGAGGTGGCCGAAGGCGAGGTGGTGGTGGCCCACGGCTCGCTGCACAACCCCTCGGAGGCGTTGTTTTTGCGTTTTGAGGGTGGCCAGAGTTATAACGCCTCACCCCGGGAGATGCTGGAGCAGGCCCGGGCTTTCCCCAAAGCCCGGGTGATCGTGGTGGGGCACACCCACCGGGAGATGCTGCAGGTGCTCGAGGGGATCACCTTCGTCAACGCGGGGCCGGTTTCGCGTCAGTTCGACGGGCTCCCCTTGGCCCGCTGGGTGCTGCTGGAAAAGCGCGGCTCGGGCTGGACGGTCGCTTTCCGGCGGGTCGAGTACGATGTGGAAGCCGCCGCCCGGTGGGCCCTGGAACACGCCCCCATCGGCGAGGCCGAGGCCGCCCATCTGCGCAGTGGAATCCCGAGGTAAAGCATGCCCCGCCTTTCTACCCATGTGCTCGACACCTATCACGGCGCTCCGGCTGCTGGGATGACCTACGCCCTCTATAAGTTGCCTGATCCTGGTGAGCCCTACCTGGCCGCCAGCGGGGTTACCGACGCCGACGGGCGAGCCCTCTTAGGAGAGGACCTCGAGGCTGGGGTCTACGAGTTGGTCTTTTGGGTAGGGGAGTACTTCGCCAAGCGGGGGGTGGTCACCTCTGAGCCGCCTTTTCTCGATACCGTACCCCTTCGCTTTGGCCTGGGCGAAGGAAGGTATCACGTTCCTCTGTTGTGCTCGCCCTGGAGCTACACTACCTACCGGGGGTCTTGAGCCGCCATGCTCCGCCGCCTGGCCCAGACCGTCCTCGAGCGCTGCGACCGCCTCGCCCTGTGCACCGAGGCGGCAGGGCAGATCACCCGTACCTTTCTCTGTCCTCCGATGCGCGAGGTGCACCGGCAGGTGCGAAGCTGGATGGAACACGCCGGGATGCAGGTGCGGCTGGACGCGGTGGGGAACCTTATCGGGACCTACCCCGCGGCCACCCCGGAGGCCCCCAAGCTGCTCATCGGCTCGCATCTGGACACCGTGCCCGACGCCGGGCGCTACGATGGGGTGCTGGGGGTGCTGCTGGGGATTGCGCTGGTGGAAGCTTTAGCAGGCCGGCGGCTGCGCTTCGCCCTCGAGGTGGTGGGCTTTTCCGAGGAGGAAGGGGTGCGCTTTGGGGTTCCCTTTCTGGGCAGTCGCGCCTTCGCCGGGAGCTTTGAGGAAAAGTTGCTCGGGATAACCGACATAGCAGGGGTCAGCGTGGCCCAGGCCATCCGCGACTTCGGCCTCGACCCCGCCGAGATCGCCCCGGCGGAGGGGGAATACCTGGGCTACCTCGAGTTCCACATCGAGCAGGGGCCGCTGCTCGAGGCCGAGGGGTTGCCCATGGGGATCGTGGAGGCGATCGTGGGGCAGAGCCGGCTCGAGCTCGAGTTCGCCGGTCAGGCTGCCCACGCCGGAACTACCCCCATGCACCTGCGCCGCGACGCCCTGGCGGGGGCGGCCCGGTTCGTCCTGGAGGCTGAGGGCCTGGCCCGCGAGGTCCCGGGCTTGGTCGCCACGGTGGGGCAATTGGCGGTGGAGCCGGGAGCGGGGAACGTGATCCCGGGCCGGGCGAGGCTGAGCCTGGACCTGCGGCACGCCCGCGACGCGGTGCGCCTGGAGGCGCTCGAGCGCCTCGGCCATGCTGCCCAGCAGATTGCCCACGAGCGCGGCCTCGGGCTGGCCGTGGCCACTAAACTTGAACAGCCCGCCGTACCGATGGACGCCTGGATGCAATCCCAGCTGGCGGCGGCGATGGAGGAGTCGGGCTACCCCCCCTATAGGTTGCAAAGCGGGGCCGGGCATGACGCCATGATCCTGGCTCAGCGGATGCCCTCAGCGATGCTGTTCTTGCGTAGCCCGGGGGGGATCAGCCACAACCCCGCGGAGGCGGTCTGGCCCGAGGATGTCGCGGCTGCCCTCGAGGTTGGGGCGCGCTTTCTTGCGCGCCTCGATTCGTCGTTGCGCGGCTAGCCCGAGTCTGGCCGCGCCCGTGCTATATTCGGCAGAGGAGCGAATCCCATGGGGCTAGACTTGCTCGTTCGCGGGGGGTATCTGGTTCGCCCGGAAGGGGTCGCGCGGGCTGATATTGGCGTGCTGGATGGCAAGATTGCCATGATCGAAGCGGAGATCGCCGAGCCTGCCCGCACGCTCATCGAGGCCACGGGGAGATATATTTTCCCCGGCCTGATCGATGTTCACGTGCACTTTAACGAGCCGGGCCGCACCCACTGGGAAGGTTTTGCCAGCGGCTCGGCGGCGCTGGCCGCAGGAGGCGGAACCTTATTCTGTGATATGCCCCTCAACTCGCACCCGCCCGTGCTTACCCGGCGGGAGTTCGACGATAAGCTCGAGGCCGCCCGCGCCCACTCCTACACCGATTTTGCCCTGTGGGGCGGGCTCACCCCGGACAACCTCGAGCACCTCGAGGAACTCGCCGAAGCCGGGGTGATGGGGTTCAAAGCTTTCATGGCCAACTCCGGCATTCCCGAGTTCCGCGCCGCGGACGATGCCACCCTCTACGAGGGGATGAAGGCCGCTGCCCGGCTGGGGTTGCCGGTGGCGGTCCACGCCGAGAGCGACGGGCTCACCGCTCACCTCACCCGGCAGATCCGGGGCAAAGGGGGGACGTCAGCCCGCGATTACCTGGCCTCCCGGCCCGTTTTCACCGAGCTCGAGGCCATCCAGCGGGCCCTGCTGTTGGCCCAGGAGACCGGTTGCAAACTGCACCTCGTCCATATCTCGAGCGGGAGCGGGGTGGCGCTGGCCTACCAGGCCAAGGCGCGCGGAGTGGACGTGAGCCTCGAGACCTGTCCGCACTACCTGGCGTTTAGCCAAGCAGACCTCGAACGCTTGGGCGCGCTGCTCAAATGCGCCCCCCCCGTGCGCGTGCAGGAGGAGCAGGAACTTCTGTGGAGTGGGGTGCTCGCTGGAAAAGTGGACCTCATCGCCTCAGACCACTCGCCCAGCCCCCCCGAGCTCAAGGAGGGGGGCGATTTTTTCGCTCTCTGGGGGGGGATCTCGGGGGTGCAATCCACCTTGCCGGTGCTGTTCAGCGAGGGGTATTGGGCGCGGGGGCTTCCGCTGGAGGCGATCAGCCGGATGACCGCCTGCTACCCTGCGCAGCGTTTTGGCTTTGCCTCAAAGGGCCGGGTCGCGGTGGGCTTCGACGCCGATCTGACCTTGGTGGACCTCGAGGCGGAGTTCACCCTGGATCGAGAGGGGCTTTTTTACCGCCACCCCCAAAGCCCCTACCTCGGACGGCGCTTCAAGGGTAGGGTGGTACACACCCTGATCCGCGGCCAGACGGTTTTTGCTGAGGGGAAGCTTTACCCGGAGGTTCGCGGCCAGCTGGTTCGGCCCCGGGTGCGAAGGGGGTTGGGGGGTTCGGGTAGAATCGCCGAATAGCAGGAGGTTTCATGCAACAGCTCGGTATGACCCGCAGTTCCTATCGGCGCGACCACGCCCTCATCACCCCCGACACCTTCATCCGCACCCCCCTGCCAGGCTGGCAGGATTCGGCCTGTATCGTCCACATATCGCCGCAGATGGGGGCGGCGTTCACCATGTACCAGGTGGAGCTGCCGGCTTCCGGCAGGGGGGAGGCTACTTTGGCGGGGGTCGAGCGCTTTGTGTACGTGCTCGAGGGCGAGATCCTGGCCCATCTGGGGGGAAAGACCCACTCCCTGACTCAGGGGGGCTACGCCTTTTTTCCCGCCGGGGTCTCGCACGTGCTAGAGGCGGTGGGAAAGGCCCGCTTGGCGGTGTATGAGAAGCCCTTCCGGCCGCTAGATGGGGTACTGGCGCCCAGCGTGATCGTGGGGAACGAGGCCGACGTGGAGGGTAGACCGCTGGGCGACGACCCCGACCTGATCGTACGGATGCTCCTCCCCGACCAGCTTTCCTACGACATGGCGGTCAACACCATGACCTTTAACCCCGGGGCCGCGCTCCCGCTGGTGGAGGTGCACGTGATGGAGCACGGCCTTTTGATGCTCCAAGGTGGTGGCCTCTACCGCCTCAGCGACCGTTGGTATCCGGTGGCAGCGGGAGACGTGATCTACATGGCCCCCTACTGTCCGCAGTGGTTTGGGGCCATTGGGAAGCAGCCCGCGCGCTACCTGCTTTATAAAGATGCCAACCGCCACCCGCTTGAGCAGGAGGGCTAGGTGAACGTCGATATCCAGCGCCTAATGGGGGAGATCGAGCGCCTTGCTGCCTTCTCGGACGCGCCCGCTCCCGCTGTGACCCGCGTCCTCTACACCCCCACCGATCTAGCCGCCCGGGCCTATTTGAAGTCGCTTTTTGCCGAGGCGGATCTCGAGCTGCGGGAGGATGCCTTGGGTAACCTCTTTGCCCGCTGGGTCGGTGCGGAACCGGATCTCCCTGCGGTGGGTACAGGCTCCCACACCGATGCCATCCCCTACGCGGGCCGTTACGACGGGGTGGTGGGGGTCTTGGGCGGCCTCGAGGCTATCCGTGCCCTCCAGAGGGCAGGTTTTCGGCCCCGCCGCTCCGTTGAACTCCTGATGTTCACCGCCGAGGAGCCCACCCGCTTCGGGGTAGGCTGCTTGGGAAGCCGCGCCCTCAGCGGGGCCTGGACGGCGGAGATGCTCGAGCGCCTCCGGGATTCGGAGGGCAAGAGCCTGGACGAAGCCCGGACCGAGGCGGGTTTTTCCGGAGGGCTCGAGACGGTGCGCCTCCCCGAGGGTTACTACTCGGCCTTCGTGGAGCTGCACATCGAGCAAGGGCCTCTGCTCGAGCGGGAGAATCTCCCGCTGGGCATCGTCACCGCCATCGCTGCGCCCGCCTCGTTGGTGGTCCGGCTCAACGGCCAGGGTGGACATGCCGGAGCCGTGCTGATGTCGGAGCGCCGGGACGCCCTTTTGGCCGGGGCAGAGATCGCCCTCGAGGTGGAGCGCGCTACCCTGGCCACCGGCGCGCCGGATACGGTGGGTACGACAGGGGTCTTCAAGGTTCACCCCGGGGCCATCAACAGCATTCCCAGCCGGGTTGAGCTAGGGATTGACCTCCGCGACATTGACGGGGTCCGCCGGGACGGGGTGGTCGAACGGGTGGTTGCGGCGGTGGGGAAGATTTGCCAACGCCGTGGCATCGACTACGAGGTAGAGGTGCTGAACGCCGACCCGCCCGCCCAGAGCGGGGAAGAGGTGGTGCGGGCGCTCGAGGCCAGCGCGCGGGAGCTCGCTCTGCCCTACCGAAAGATGGTCAGCCGAGCCTATCACGACTCGCTCTTCATGGCCCGCCTCTGCCCTACCGCGATGCTCTTCATCCCCTGCAAAAATGGTTGGAGCCACCGTCCAGACGAGTACGCTTCGCCCGAGCATATCGAGCTGGGGGTGCGGGTGTTGGCCCGCACCCTGGCGCGCTTGGCGTCGTAGCGGTTCTTTTCGTATACTCGTCCAATAACGGCCCGACGGCCTGGCGGAGGTCTATGCAGCCTATACGCTTTACCCTCAACGGCAAGGAAGTGGTGCTGTGGGGGGTGGATCCCCACACCAACTTGCTCACCTGGCTGCGCCAGAACGGGTTCACCGGCAGCAAGGAAGGCTGTGCGGAAGGAGAGTGCGGGGCTTGTGCGGTGGCCCTCGTGCGCCAGGATGCCGAAGGCCGTACCCGCTACGAGGTGGTGAACGGCTGTTTGCTGTTGCTGCCTATGCTGCACGCTCAAGAAGTGGTGACCGTCGAGGGCATCGGCTCGCCGGAGTTGCACCCGGTGCAGGCTGCTATGCTCCGAGGGGGATCCCAGTGCGGTTATTGCACCCCGGGGTTTGTGGTGAGCCTGTTCGCCGAGTATTACCGCCCGGGGCGAGAGGGCTTCGACCTGGAGGCCCTAAGCGGCAACCTCTGCCGCTGTACCGGTTATCGCCCTATCAAGGACGCGGCGCTTGGCCTGCCGCTTCCTGACCCGGAGGATCCCTTCCGCAAGCGGTTAGAAGAGCCTGCCCCCCTTCCTGAGCCGCTGGAGTACACCCAGCTCGAGCGCCGCTTCTACCGCCCCGCTACCCTGCCGGAGCTGTTCGATCTCCTGCAGAGGCACCCTCAGGCCAGGCTCATCGCCGGGGGTACCGATCTCGTGGTCGAGGCTAACCTGCGCCACTCCCGCTGGCCCACCTTGGTGAGCCTCGAGGCCATCCCCGAGATGGGGCGGATCGATTGGGGGGCTGACTACCTGGAGATCGGTGCGGCGGTCCCCTTGAGCCGCATCGAGGAGGAAATTCGGGGTAAGCTGCCTCTGCTGGAGGAGCTGCTGCCCCTCTTCGCCTCGCGGCCCTTGCGCAACCGGGCTACGTTAGGGGGCAACCTGGCTACGGCCTCCCCCATAGGGGACTCGGCCCCGGCGCTACTGGCCTTGGGGGCGTGGGTGCGGGTGGCCTCGGCCAGGGGCCAGCGGCTTATCCCTCTCGACGAATTCTTCCTCGCTTACCGTAAGACGGCCCTCGAGGGGGGCGAGGTCATCCTCTCGGTGCAGATCCCTCGCCCCTTCCCGGAGATTGGACGTTTCTACAAGGTTGCTAAACGCCACCGGGACGACATCAGCACCGTGGCGGGGGCCTTTGCGCTCGAGCTGGCCGGAAACGGCACGGTCTCGCGGATTCGCATCGCCTATGGCGGGGTGGCGGCGACCCCCGTCCGGGCGAAGCTCACCGAAGCAGCCTTGGTGGGCAAGCCCTGGAACCTGGCCGCGGTGCAGGCCGCCTCGAGGGTGCTGTCCACCGAGTTTCGCCCCATCAGCGATCACCGGGGTAGCGCCGAGTACCGCACGGCGATGGTGGCCAAGCTGTTGGAGAAGTTCTTTTATGAATCCTCAGAGGTACCGGCATGACCGTTGGGGGTGTAGCATGAAGATCGTCGGCCAGCCCATCCCTCATGAGAGCGCCCGGGAGCACGTCACTGGCCGGGCCCTCTATACCGATGACCTCGGCGGGCGGTTTACGAACTTGCTCCACGCCTGGCCGGTGCAGTCCCCGCACGCCCATGCCAAGATTCTGCGGCTCAAGGCGGAAGGGGCGCTCTTGGTCCCCGGTGTCCTTCACGTCCTCACCGCCGCTGACGTGCCCGGCCACAACAACGTAGGGCCGGTGCGCCCCGACGAGCCTCTTTTCCCCGAAGAAGTGATGTACCACGCCCAGGCAGTGGCTTGGGTGGTGGCCGAGAGCGAGGAGGCCGCCCGATTGGGGGCGGAGCGGGTAGAGGTCGAATACGCGCCGCTCCCGGCGACAATCACCCTGGAGGAGGCGATCAACCGGCAGAGCTTTTTGAACGACCCTCTTCGGGTGCGCAAGGGCGAGCCCGAGCAGGCTATCCTGGAAGCCCCGCACAAGCTCAAGGGAAAGCTCGAGATCGGAGGGCAAGAGCACTTCTACCTCGAGACCCAAGCTGCCCTTGCCTATCTCGACGAGTATGGCCAGGTGATGGTGCATTCTTCCACCCAGCACCCCAGCGAAACCCAGGCTATCGTGGCCGAGGTGCTGGGCCTACCCCGCCACCGGGTCACGGTGCAGTGCCTGCGGATGGGCGGAGGGTTTGGGGGTAAGGAGACCCAGGCTAACACTTGGGCGGCGGTAGCCGCGCTGGCGGCTTGGAAAACCGGACAGCCGGTGCGGGTGCGGCTCAACCGCACCCAGGACATGACCCTCACCGGCAAGCGCCACCCCTTTATGGGCAAGTTCTCGGTGGGCTTTGACGACGAGGGGAGGATCCTGGGGCTCAAGCTCGAGCTCTACTCCGATGGCGGCTGGAGCCTGGACCTCTCCGAGGCGGTGTTGCTGCGCGCCCTCTTGCACTGCGATAACGCCTACCACATCCCTCACCTGGAGGTGGTGGGGCGGGTTTGCAAAACCCATAAAACTTCCCAGACCGCCTTCCGCGGCTTTGGCGGGCCGCAGGGGATGGTGATGATCGAGGAGATCCTGGACCGCGTAGCCCGTACCTTAGGGCTGCCCCCTGAAGCGGTGCGGGAGCGCAACTTTTACCGCGAAGGGGATACTACCCACTACCTCCAGCCGGTCAAGGATGCCGAGCGGATTGAGCGTATCTGGTACGAGTTGAAGACCACCAGCGACTTTGCTGCCCGCCGTCAACAGATCGCCGAGTTCAACGCGGCGCACCCGCACAAGAAGCGAGGCATTGCCCTCACCCCGGTCAAATTCGGCATCTCCTTCAACGCCATCCAGTACAACCAGGCCGGGGCCTTGGTGCTGGTCTACCAAGATGGCAGCGTGCTGGTGAACCACGGCGGCACCGAGATGGGACAGGGGGTCCACACCAAGATCCTGCAGATCGCCGCACACAGCTTAGGGGTTCCGCTCGAGCAGGTGCGCATCGCCCCTACCCGCACCGATAAGGTGCCCAACACCTCCGCTACCGCCGCTTCCACCGGGAGCGACCTCAACGGAGCCGCGGTCAGAAACGCCTGCGAAACCATCAAAGCCCGCCTGGCCCAGGTCGCGGCCCAGCGCTTGGGGGTAAACCCCCAGGACGTCGTTTTCCAAGAGGGGTGGGTCTATCCCTTGGGGTCTCCGGAGAAGGCTGTACCTTTCGTGGATATTGTCAAGGCCGCGCATGCGCAGCGCGTCCAGTTGTGGTCGGATGGCTTTTACCGCACCCCCGGGCTGCACTTTGACCGCGCCAAGGGCCAAGGCCATCCCTTCCACTACTTCGCCTACGGTGCGGCGGTGAGCGAGGTCGAGGTGGACGGCTTCACCGGCCAGTACCGCTTGCGCCGGGTGGACATCCTGCACGACGTGGGAGACTCCCTCTCGCCCTTGGTGGATTTGGGGCAGGTGGAGGGAGGGTTTTTTCAGGGGATGGGCTGGCTGACCCTGGAAGAGCTTGTCTGGGACGCCGAGGGTCGCCTGGTCACCAAAGGGGCTAGCACCTACAAGCTTCCAAGCCTGGCCGATCTGCCCGAGGTGTTTAACGTGCGCTTCCTCGAGCGGGCTACCGAGCCCGGGGTGGTTTACGGCTCCAAGGCCGTGGGAGAGCCCCCGCTGATGCTGGCTATCTCGGTGCGGGAAGCGCTGAAGGACGCGGTGGCCGCCTTTGGCGCTGGAGGGGTGGTCGAGCTGGCTTGCCCGGCCACCATGGAGGCGGTGTACTGGGCCATCGAGAAGGTGCGCTCGAGGGCGATGGTGTCGGGCGATTGAGTATGCGCTGGTTCGAACATCTGGCTCAGCTCGTCCAGAACAAGACGCCCGTGGTCATGGTCACCTTGCTCTCGGTGCGGGGACATGCCCCGCGCGAAGCCGGGGCTAAGATGCTGGTCACGGCGGAGGCTACCTATGGCAGCATCGGCGGGGGAAACCTCGAGCAGACCGCTATCGCCCGAGCGCGGGAGATCCTCCTGGGGCAGGGGAACCCGGCTTTGGTGGTCCTGACGGCGCGCCTTACCGAAAAAGCAGCGGGCGAGTTTGGGGTGCAGTGCTGCGGGGGAGAGGTAGAGGTTTTACTCGAGAGGGTGGATCCGGCCCGAGCGGCGGTCGCGATCTTTGGGGTGGGGCATGTGGGGTTGGCCCTGGCCCGGATTCTCTCGCTGCTGCCCATCGAGCTATACCTGATAGATTCCCGGGCGGAGCTGATGTCCTCCGAGCGTTTGTACCCGGTCATGCTGGGAGAGGCCCAGGTCCAGGTGCGCCAGCTACCCATCCTCGACGGGGCCGTGGGCGAGCTGCCGGCGGGGACCCACCTGGTCATCATGACTCACGACCACGCCGAGGATCTGTACGTCCTTGAGATGGCCTTGCGCCGGGCTGATTTGGGGTACATAGGGCTGATCGGGAGCCGGGCGAAGTGGGCGCGTTTTCGACAAAAGCTCCTCGAGCAAGGGTTTTCCGAGGAGGATCTGGCCCGGGTGAGCTGCCCCATCGGCTTGCCGGGGGTTCCTGGAAAGTCGCCGGAGGCTATCGCCATCGCCACCGCCGCCCAGCTGATGGGCCGGTTGGGCCTGGAGGCTGACTGGAGCGACCCACCCCTGCCCAAAACCTCTTCGGCAAGGCTATGATGTGCGCGTTGTGATGAGCCAACCCCTCCTCGAGCTCCACCACATCACCAAGCGCTTCCCCGGCGTGGTCGCCAACGACCGGGTGAGCCTCCAGGTCTACCCCGGCGAGGTGCTGGCCCTTTTGGGCGAGAACGGGGCCGGGAAGAGCACCCTCGTCAGTATCCTGTACGGGCTGTACCTCCCCGACGAGGGGGAGATTCGCCTCGAGGGCAAGCCTATCCGCATCGCTTCCCCGGTGCACGCCCTCAAGCTGGGGATCGGCTTGGTTCCTCAGCACCCCTTGCTGGTGAGCCGCCATACCGTGGCGGAAAACCTGGCCTTGGGGATGGGTAGCCCGTTCTTCCCCGCTCGCCGCATCGTCCCGCTTATCGAAAGGCTTTCCCGCGCCTACGGGCTCGAGGTGGACCCCAAGGCCCCGGTGCACCAGCTTTCCCCCGGCGAGAAGCAGCGCGTCGAGATCGTGCGGGCGCTTCTGCGCGGGGCCAAGGTGCTGATCCTCGACGAGCCGACCAGCGTGCTCACCCCCCAAGAAGCCCAGTCCCTGTTCAAGGTCATGCGTGAGCTGCGCTCGGCGGGAAAGTCGCTGATCTTTATTTCCCACAAGCTTGAGGAGGTGCTGGCCATTTCCGACCGCTGCACGGTGCTCCGCCGGGGTAAGGTGGTAGGAAGCCTCCACACCGCTGAAGCCACCCGCTCCAGGTTGGCCGAGATGATGGTGGGGCGTGACGTGAGCTTCGAGCGCAAGCGGGGCGAAGCGCGGCTGGGAAGGGTGCTGCTCGAGGTCGAAAACCTTCGGGTGAGGTCGAGCCGGGGGCTGGAGGCGCTGCGGGGGGTGAGCTTCCGGCTGCGCGAGGGCGAGGTGTTGGGGATCGCGGGGGTCGCCGGAAACGGTCAGAGCGAGCTTGTCGAGGTGCTGGCGGGTCTGCGTAGGGCCGAGGAGGGAAAGGTGGTGCTCGAAGGGAAGCCCATCGCCGCCAACCCAGCCCAGCTTTTCGAGCGAGGGGTGGCCCATATCCCCGAAGACCGCCTGCGCATGGGTACGGTGCCCACCATGACCGTGGCGGAGAACCTGGCCCTGCGAGAGTTTGAAAAGCCTCCTCTAGCGCGTGCTTTTCTGCGTAACCTGACGGCCTGCGAACGCTACGCCCAGGCTAAGGTGCAAGAGTACGCTGTGGCCACCCCTAGCATCCACACCCCGGTGCGGCTTCTCTCCGGCGGAAACATCCAGAAGGTGATCCTGGCCCGTGAGCTTTCCCATCGGGCCAAGCTGATCCTGGCCGTCCACCCTACCTACGGCCTCGATATCAGCGCGACCGAGCAGGTACACCGGGCGTTGTTGCACAAGACCTATGAAGGGGTAGGGGTGCTTTTGGTGTCTGAAGACCTGGAAGAACTGCTCTCGCTTTCGGACCGGATCGCGGTGCTCTATCATGGCCAACTCAGAGGCCCGTTCGAGGTCTTTGAGGTCGGCCGTGAGGAGATTGGCCTGCTGATGGCGGGGGGGGAGGCGGAGCGCCCAGCGCGGAACGCTCCACGCGGAACGCTATGAATCTGTCTCCTTGTTGGCCAAACCCTAAGTCTAACGCCCGGAACCTGGAGGTCCGCCGATGATCCGCCTGGTTCCCGAACCCAACCCCTCCCGCTACCGCGCCCTCTGGGTGACGCTGGGAGCGATGGGGGTGGCTTTCGTCATCGCCGGGGGGATCTTCTGGGCCTACGGGGTGGGCCCGCTCGAGGCCTACCGGACGATGCTCGAGGGTACCCTCTTCGACCCCAGAGGTCTGCAAGAGGTCCTTCGCCGCACCATTCCCCTCCTCCTGATCGGGGTAGGTCTGACCCTGGCCTTCCGTACGCAGTTTTTCAACATCGGGGCCGAAGGACAGCTGCTCCTGGGGGCGGTCTGTGCCGCGGGAGTTGCTCTGTTCGTCCCGCTTTTACCCTCCCTGACCCTACCGGCGATGTTTGTAGCGGGGGCCATAGGCGGGGCCTTGTGGTGTTGGGTGGCGGCCTGGCTCAAAATCCGCTTGAGGGTCAATGAGATCCTCACCACCCTAATGCTCAACTACGTCGCCCAGTATGTGGTCATCTACCTCATCAACGGTCCTTGGAAGGGCAAGGACGCTCGCGGGTACATCTACTCTGACCAGTTCGCCCCCGGGGCTCAGATCCCGGTGATCCCCGGGACCAACGTCCACTGGCCCACGCTCCTACTAGGCATTTTCCTGGCCCTGGCTTTGCAGTTTCTGCTCGAGCGCACCACGCTCGGCTACGCCATGCGGGTGGTGGGGGAGAACCCAGGGGCGGCACGCTATGCAGGGATCGCAACCTCTCGGATCGTGTTGCTCATCGCCCTCATCACCGGAGGGGCGGCGGGGCTGGCTGGGGTAGGGGAGATCGCCGGGATCCACCACCGCCTCATCGAGCCCTTGCAACTGTCGTCCGGGTATGGCTTTACCGCGGTGATCGTGGCCTGGCTGGCCCGAGGCAACCCTGCGGTGGTGCTTCTCACCGCGCCGCTGATGGGGACTATCCTAGCCGGGGGCGATGTGCTCAAGGTGGGCCTTAACATGCCGTTTCGGGTGGTGGACGTCTTCAGCGGGGTGATGCTGTTGTGTTTGATCGCCTCGGAGGTATTGCTGCGGAACCGGGTGAGATGGGAAAGATGATGAAAAAACGCGCACGGCCTGTTTGTGATATGCGGGGCTCATATGGATGAGATCTTGAATGCCTTTACTCGAGCCCTCTCCTTCGGTACCCCGCTCCTTTTGGCCAGCCTGGGGGCCATCGTGAACGAGCGGGCCGGGGTGGTGAACCTGGGGGTCGAAGGCATGATGGCGGTGGGGGCCTTGGCCGGGTTCGCCGTCGCTTATGGCAGCGGAGCCGGAGACGGCAACCTGGCCCTGGCCATTCTCGCCGCGATGGCCGCGGGTACGCTGGCCTCGATGATCCATGCGTTTGTGACCATCACCCTGCGGGCTAACCAGTTCGTCTCCGGTCTGGCGTTGAGCATGTTGGGGCTGGGGGTGGCGGGGCTCTTGGGCAAGCGCTTCGAGGGGTTGCCGTTATTCAATCAGCCCCCCGAGCTGCCGTTTACCTTGGGTGCCATCGGCTTGGCCTTGGGGCTGGCGCTGCTGCTGGACGCCACCCATTTGGGCTTGGTGCTGCGCTCGGTGGGAGAGAATCCGGCCGCCGCCGACGCGCTGGGAATCAACGTGCTGGGGGTGCGCTACGCTGCGGTGGGGTTCGGCGGGGCCATGGCGGGGCTGGCGGGGGCGTTTCTCTCGTTGGTCTACCGCCCCTCCTGGACGGATGGCATGACCGCCGGGCTGGGCTGGATCGCGGTGGCGCTGGTGATCTTTGTAGGCTGGAGCCCCTTTAGAGCCATCTTCGGCTCCATCTTCTTTGGGCTACTCTACTATCTGCAGTTTCGCCTCCAGGGGCAAAGCGGCGTCCCCACCGAGGTGTTTGCGAGCTTGCCGTACCTTTTGGTTATACTGGTGCTGGCTTTGTCCGGGCTGCGCGGGCAGCAGGGCAATGCGCCAGAGTCGTTGGGAAAACCCTATCAACGCGGAGAACGCTAGCTTGTAGGCCTGGCTTTGCCGAGGGAGGAGATTATGAAGATGCGCTGGCTGGTGGTTGTGTTGGCTTTGGTGTGGGGCTTGGCCTTGGCCCAGGAGAAAAAGCTCAAGGCCTGTTTTATCTACATAGGCCCCGTTGGAGACATTGGCTGGACCTTTGCCCACAACGAAGCCCGCTTGGCTACCGAGAAGGCCATCCCCGGCCTCGAGACCAAGTACGTGGAATCGGTCAAGCCCTCCGACACCGGGGCGGTGGTGGATCGGCTGGTTAGCGAAGGCTGCAACGTGATCTTCACCACCTCTTTCGACTTCATGGACGCTACCCTCGAGGCGGCCAAGAAATACCCCGACGTGATCTTTGCCCACGCCTCGGGCTTCAAGCGGGCCCCCAACATGGCTACTTACATGGCCGACTTCTACCAGGTCTACTACCTCAACGGCCTGATGGCCGGGGCCTTGACCAAGACCGGTAAGGTGGGCTACGTGGGGGCTTTCCCCATCCCCGAACTCAAGCGCCACATCTCGGCCTTCGCCCTCGGGGTGCGAGCGGCCAACCCCAAGGCCACCGTCAACGTCAAGTGGATCAACGCCTGGTTTGACCCCACCAAGGCGCGTGAGGCCGCCGAGGCCCTCATCGCCGAAGGTAACGACATCCTGGCCTTCACCGAGGACACCGCTACCGTGGTGCAGACCGCGGCCAAAAAGAAGATCCCCAGCTTCAGCCATTACAACTCGATGTACAAGTTCGCTCCGGATTACGTGGTCTCGGGGCAGATTGTGCACTGGGAAAAGATCTACATCGACTTCCTCAAGAAGGTGCAAAACGGCACCTACACCAACAAGAACCTGCAAAACGTGGACTACTGGTGGTTGTTGCGCGAGGGGGCGGTTGAGCTGGGGGCCCAGGTGGGCATGCCCATCAACCCCAAGTACGAGAGTGCCCTCAAACAGGCCACTATGACCGTAAACGGCAAGAAGGTGAGCGTTTACGACCGGGTGATGGAGCTTCTCAAGGACATGTCCAGCCCCAACCCCAAGTTTGATCCCTTCACCGGCCCCATCAAGGACCGCAACGGGGTGTTGCGGATCCCAGCGGGCAAGAAGGCCAGCGTGGCCGAGCTCACCAGCATGCAGTGGGTGGCCCCCGGAGTGGTGGGCCAGGTGGCCGACGAACCCAAATAAGGCATCCCGCTAAACCTCGAGCGCTGTCGGCTCGGCTTTCATCGCGGCCCCTCTTCGTACAGGGAGAGGGGCGATTCCCTGGCTGTGGTTATGATTGGAGCGATGACCCGAATTCTTCGTGGCGTGCTGATCCACACCCCCTCGAGCCCCTTCCACGGCCCCGGGCTCGAGGCCTTTTCCGACGGCGGGCTCGTCATCCAGGAGGGGCGGATCGTGGCGGCGGGAGCTTTTGCGGAGGTTCGAGGCCAGTATCCGGATGCCGAAGTTTCCGATCTGCGAGAAGGGGTGATCCTGCCCGGGTTCGTGGACCTCCACGTGCATTACCCGCAAGCGCGGATCATCGGGGCGCTAGGGTATCGGCTGTTGGACTGGCTCGAGGTCAATACCCTCCCTGAGGAAGCTCGCCTGGCGGATGTAACGTATGCTCGCGCCCTGGCTAAAGACTTCCTGCGCGGCTTGCTCAACAATGGCACAACGACGGCCCTGGTCTTCGGCTCGCACTTCGCGGCGGCGATGGAGGTGTTTTTTGAAGAGGCCCTCGCCTCCGGGCTTCGCATCCTGAGCGGTTTGGTGCTCTCCGACCGGAACCTGCGCCCCGAGCTCCACACCACGCCCCAGCGGGCTTACCGGGAGAGCCTGTGGCTTGCGCAGAAGTGGCATGAGCGGGGCAAGCTGCGCTACGTGGTTACCCCGCGCTTCTCCCTGTCGTGTTCGGAGGCGATCCTCGAGGTCTGCCAGCAAATACAAAAGGAGCTCCCGGGGGTCTTCTTTACCAGCCACCTCAACGAAACGCCCGAGGAGATCGCCGCCGTGAAGCGGCTATTTCCCTGGGCCGAGTCCTACTGTCAAACCTACGACCGATTCGGGCTGGTGAACCAGCGCGCGGTGTTGGCCCACAACGTCTACCCCCAAGACGCCGAGCTCGAGTGCCTGGCCTCGCGCGAAGCGGCGGTGGCCCACTGCCCCTGCTCCAACGCTTTCATCGGAAGCGGGATCTTTCCGCTCAGGCGCCACCTCGAGGCCGGGGTGAAGTTCGCCTTGGGCACCGACGTGGCGGGGGGTACGGGTTTTGGGATTCCTAAGGAGGCCCTGATGGCCTACTTGGCCCAGCGGCTACTGCCCGAAGGCCACCTGCTGACGGCTCCGCAACTTCTATACCTGGCCACCAGGGCCGGGGCCGAGGCCTTGGGCTTGCAGGGGGAGATCGGGGATTTCGGGATCGGCAAGGCCGCGGACCTGGTATACGTCAAGCCGCCCAAGGGGAGCAGCCTCGAGGCCGTGCTACGCCACGCCGAAACCCCCGAACAAGCCCTGGGGGCTTTGTTCACCATGGCCTCCGAGGCCGACATTGCGCAGGTGTACGTGGATGGGAAGGAGAGGCTAGAAGGCTCAAGCCCCGACCTCTGCTAGCACCTCGCCCAGCAGGCCTAGGGCGAGGTCCGCTTCCTCCAGGCTGAGGATCAGCGGGGGGGCCAACCGCACCGTGCTGGGCCCTGCCGAGAGGACCAGCAGCCCTTTCTCGAAGGCTTTTTGCTGGATCTGGTCGCGCAGCGCGGGATTCTCCTCCCGGGTTTTGTGGTCTTTTACGAAGTCCAGCCCGATCATCAACCCTCGCCCCCGCACATCGCCCAGGCGGGGGTGCTTTTCCTGTAGCTTGCGCAGCCCCTGTATCAGGTGTTGGCCTATCTTGCGGGCGTTTTCCATCAGCCCTTCTTCCAGCAGGTCCAGCGTCGCCAGGGCGGCCGCCACCGAGACCGCGTTGCCGCCGAAGGTGGTGCCGTGGGCTCCGGGAGTCCAGGTGGAGAGTTCTTCGCGAAACACGACGGCGCTGATGGGGTAGCCGGAAGCCAGTCCCTTGGCCAGCACCACGATGTCGGCTTGCACTCCCTCCTGCTCGAGGGCCAAAAAGCTTCCGCTGCGTCCCACCCCGCTTTGTACCTCGTCAGCCACCAATAGGATGCCGTGCCGCTGGGTCAGCTCGCGCAAGCCCTGCACGAATCCTTTGGGCGGCACCACATACCCGCCCTCTCCCTGGATGGGCTCGAGGAAAACCGCGGCCACCTCGTCCGCGGGCAGGCTGGTGTGGAAGAGGTGCTCGAGGTGATCCAGCACGGCTTGCCCAACGTTTTCCGAGCCGGCCCCCAACGGTGGGCGGTAGGGGTGGGGGTAGGGGACGTGGACCACGTGGGGCAGTAGAGGTCCGAAGCCACGGCGGTACTTGGCGTTTGAGGCGGTGAGCGACAAAGAGCCCAGGGTACGCCCGTGAAAGCTACCGCTGAAGGCGATCAGGTAAGGGCGGCGGGTGTGGTAGCGGGCCAGCTTGATGGCCGCCTCGATGCCCTCGGTGCCGGAGTTGGCGAAGAACACCCGGTAGCCTCCGCCTAGCTTGGCGGCGAGGCGCTCGGCCAGGGTGACGGCGGAGTCGTGGGTGAAGTCCGAGAAGCAGACGTGGGCAAACTTCTGGGCCTGCTCGGTCACGGCTTTAACCACCCGCGGGTGGGCATAGCCGGTGGTGTTGACCGCGATTCCTGCCATCAGATCCAAGAAACTGTTCCCGTCCACGTCGTAGAGCCAGCAGCCCTCGCCGCGTTCGGGTACCAGCGCGTAGGGGCGGACGTACGAAGTGGACATTTGCCGGCGGTCGCGCTCGAGGATGGCTCGGGCTTTGGGGCCGGGTAGAGCGGTCTGGATCAAAGGACGGGTCAACATGGATTCAGTATACGGCTATGCAGATTCTGATTCATCGGAGATTGTCGAGGCCGCCAGCCTGGAGGCTCCACAGCTCGCGGCCATCGTCTGGGGGGCTTTCGTCGCGCCCGGGGTTGGGGAACGTGACGGGCGAAGCCGCTCTCCGCGAAAAGCAGAATGGCCCCCATCGAGTGGCTGGTGGTATGCTCTAGACTTCGGCCTCGCCCTGTTATAAACTTTGACTCGGTATAAAAACTTAGAGACGTAAGACCGAAGGCAACCAAGCCACCAATGGGGCAAAACGGAGGAGCGATGCGAATCAAGAAAATAGGGGTTGTCGGTGCGGGAACGATGGGTGGGGCCATTGCGGCTCTGGCCGCTTCGGCGGGGGTTCCGGTGGTGTTGCTCGACATCCCGGGGCAGCAAGACAAGCTCGAGCTGGTCAAGAAGGGCCTCGAGCGGCAACTGAAGAGTAAGCCCGCGGCCTTCATGGACAAAAGCCGGGCCAGCCTGATCGAGCTCGGTACCACTGAGGAGCTCACCAAGCTCAAAGACTGTGACTGGATCGTCGAGGTCATCATCGAGAAACCCGAGCCCAAACAGGAGCTTTTCGCCAAGCTCGAGGCGGTCGCCCCGCAGGCGATCGTCTCCTCCAACACCTCCGGCATCCCTATGCGGATTTTGCTCGAGGGCCGCTCGGAAGGCTTTCGTAAGCGATTCCTGGGCACCCACTTCTTCGCTCCGGTGCGCTACTTGCACCTCTTGGAGCTGATCCCCACCCCCGAGACCGATCCCCAGGTGGTCGAGGCAATGCGCCACTTCGGCGAGCGCATCCTGGGCAAGGGCACGGTGATCTGTAAAGATGCCCCTGGCTTCATCGCCAACCGGCTTGGCGTGTACGGTATGACCCAGGCCATGCGGCTGATGATGGAGGAGGGGCTTACCATTGATGAGGTGGACGCCCTCACCGGCCCCTTGGTGGGCCGCCCCAAGTCGGCCACCTTCCGCACCGGGGACATCTCCGGGTTAGACGTGCTCAAACTGGTCTCCACCGAGCTTGCCCACACCACCGGGGAAGACTTCCGCATGCCCGACTGGGTGGAGAACCTGATCCAGCAGGGCAACCTTGGCGAGAAGACCGGGGCGGGCTTTTACAAAAAGGTGGGCAAGGAGATCCTCACCTACGATTACCGCAGCGGCGAGTACAAGCCGCAGGAAAAGCTGCGCCTGCCGGAGATGGCCGCTATCAAGGACCTACCCCTCTCTGAGCGGCTAAGGAGGGTGGGAGAACTGCCGGGCAAGTACGGCGCGTTTGCCCGCAAGCTCTTCCTCTTCACCGCGCACTACGCCCTCGAGAAGGCTCCCGAGATCGCCTACGACATCCCCTCGGTGGACCGGGCCCTGGAGTGGGGCTTCGCCTGGGAGCAGGGCCCCTTCAAGAACATGGACGCGGTAGGTCTCGACTACCTCCGCCAAGGCTTCGCCGAGCTGGGCCTAGATGAGCCGGAGCTCTTGAAGAAAGCCCAGGGGAGTTTTTACAAGGATGGTACCTATCTGGGCTTTGACGGACAGTACTACCCCATTCCCAAAAACCCTGCCCACATCACGGCCTCGGGGCTGCGCAAAGCCGGAAAGGTGATCCTAGAGGGCAAGGAAACCGCCCTGCTCGACCTGGGGGACGGGGTAGCTCTTTTCGAGAACCGAGCTAAGATGGGGACCCTCGGCGAAGGGGTGCTCCGAGAACTGCACAAAGCCCTCGACTGGATAGAGCGGAGCGATTACCGCGGTTTGGTGCTCTCCCACGACGATCCCCGTACCTACTCGGCGGGCGCTAACTTGGCCCTGGTCCTGATGGGGGCGCAGGAAGGCGATTGGGACGAGATGGCCCGGGCTGTGCACACCTTCCAGCAGACCGCCATGCGGCTGCGCCGCTCGCCCTTCCCGGTGGTCTCGGCTCCTTTTGGCCTCACGTTGGGCGGTGGGGCCGAGTTCAGCCTGCACTCCGACCTCATCCAGGCCCACGCCGAGCTGTACATGGGATTGGTCGAGGTGGGCGTGGGCCTGATCCCGGCGGGTGGGGGCACCAAGGAGATGCTATTCCGTTTCACCCAGGAGTTATCTGCCTACGGTCCCGACATCGACCTCTTTGAGGGGGTGAAGCGGGCTTTCCAGATGATCGCCCTGGCCCAGACCTCCACCAGCGCTCTCGAGGCCCGCAACATGGGCTTCCTGCGCCACGGCGATGGTATCAGCATGAACCGCGATACCCTCATCTCCGACGCCAAGACCCGAGTGTTGGCCTTGGCCGAGGGCTACGTGCCCCAGCCCCCTATGAAGATTCGCGCCCTGGGGGCCGAGGGCATCGGCAACCTGCGTTACGCGCTGTGGCAGTTCCAGGAAGCCGGCCAGGCCTCCGAGCACGATGTCCGCATCGGCGCCGAGCTGGCCTACGTGCTCTGCGGCGGGGACGGCCCGCCCCGCGAGGTGAGCGAGCAGGATATCCTCGACCTCGAGCGCGAGGCCTTCCTCAAGCTCTTGGGCACCCGCAAGACCCAAGAGCGCATCGCCCACACCCTCAAGACCGGGAAGCCGCTGCGGAATTAGGGGGCTTTGCCAATGAGCTAGCGGCTCAGGACGTAGAACTTCTTGCTACACTCGACGCATGAACTACCGTGATTACATTACTCTCGAGCCCGGCAAGCGCAGCGGGAAGCCCTGCATTCGCGGGATGCGGATCACAGTGTACGACGTACTGGAATACCTAGCGAGCGGAATGAGCGTGGAAGAAATCTTAGATGACTTTCCCTATCTGACCCGTGAGGACATCCAGGCGTGTCTGGCCTACGCGGCTGACCGCGAGAAGACCCAGATGGTGGTAGCGGCTTGAAATTGCTGCTGGATCACAACCTCTCGCCCAAGCTGGTCTCGAGGCTGGCTGATCTTTACCCCGGTTCGAGCCATGTGTATTTGCTGGGCCTTGAGACCGCTGATGACCGCGCGGTATGGGAGTATGCCCGGCAGGAAGGCTACACAGTGGTTAGCAAAGACTCCGATTACAACGACCTGTCGCTGCTGCTGGGTTTCCCACCCAAGCCGGTTTGGATACGACGGGGGAACTGCTCGGTGCGCGAGATTGAGGCCACACTACGGGTCCATCATGCCGAGGTCGCGAGCTTCCTCGAGGACCCTGAAAGCGGGATTTTGATCTTGTTGTAAGCGAGGTGAGGCTTGAGGTGATTCGGCACTTCGTGGCCCTCGGCGACAGCTTCACCGAAGGAGTAGGCGACCCGGTGGAGGGAATTGCCTTGCGCTCCGCCCACGACTGGCTGGCCGAGGGGATGCGGGCGGCCAGCCCCGGCCTGCGCTACACCAACCTCGCCAGCCGGGGGCTGCGCGCCGGGGAAATCCGCGCCCAGCAGCTCCAGCGCGGGCTCAGTCTGGGGCCCGACTTCGTGAGCATCGTCGCGGGGGCCAACGACTGCCTTAAAGAGCCCTTCGATGTCGATAGCCTGCGGGCCGAGCTCAACCTGATGTTTGGCGCTTTCCAGAGTATCGGGGCGCAGCTCTTCACCGCCACGCTGCCCAACTTCACGCTGCGCCTTGAGCTCCCGGACGGCGTGCGCGAGCGCGTGAGGCGCAACCTCGAGGCCGCCAACCACATCCTCCATGACCTTGCCGGGCGCTACGATGCGATCTTCTTCGACTTCTGGGAGAGCGAACTGGACAAAAATCCAGCCCTTTGGAGCGAAGACGGGGTGCACCCCAACGCCAGGGGCTACCTCGAGATCGCCCGGCAGGTGGCGGTGGTGCTCGAGCGGCCCGGCATCGCGCTGTGGGTGCCGGTGGCGCAGGAGGAGGGGAGATGACCACGGTTTTTCCCAAGGCCAAGGCCGAGTCCTGGCGCACCCGCCTGTGGCGCTGGGGCTTCAACCTGTTCCCGGCCTACCGGGGCACCGGCGGGCGGGTGACCTACATCGCCCCCGACTGGAAGGAGGTTCACGTGGCGCTGCCGCTCAACTGGTGCACGCGCAATTATGTGGGCACAATCTTCGGGGGAAGCCTGTACGGCGCCATCGACCCCATCTACATGCTCATGCTCATCCAGCTGCTGGGACCCGACTACATCGTGTGGGACAAGGCGGCCACCATCCGCTTCCGCAAGCCAGGGAAATCGACGCTCTACGCCCGCTTCGTGCTCACCGAAGAGGAGTTGGGGACCATCCGTACCCTCACCGCGCAGAACCCCTCGGTGGACCGGGTCTACCCGGTGGATCTGGTGGACAAGGACGGCGTGGTTCACGCCTCCTTCGAAAAAACCCTCTACATCCGTAGGAAGACAAAGGAGCCAAGATGAAAGAAGCCGTGATCGTCAGTGCAGTCCGCAGCGCCGTAGGGCGCGGCAAGAGCGATGGGGCGCTGGCCAGCGTTCACCCCATCGACCTCTCGGCCACCGTGATGCGAGCCGCCGTCGAAAAAGCCGGGGTAGCCCCCGAGGTCGTCGAGGATGTGCAGTGGGGCTGTGCGATGCCCGAGGCCAGCCAGGGCCTCAACATCGCCCGTCTGGCGCTGCTGCGCGCCGGGTTCCCGGTCGAGGTCACCGGGGCCACCATCAACCGCTTTTGCTCCTCGGGCCTGCAGAGCATCGCCTACGGGGCGCAGGCCATCCTCTCGGGCATGAACGAGGTGGTGCTGGCCGGGGGGGTGGAGATGATGAGCCAGGTGCCCATGTCGGGCTACCACACCCAGCTTCACCCCGAGCTGACCGAGGCTTACATCGGCATGGGTTTCACCGCCGAGCGGGTAGCCCAGCGCTGGGGGGTGACCCGCGAGGACCAGGACGCCTGGGCCTACGGCTCGCACCAGAAGGCCCTCAAGGCGCAGGCCGAGGGCAAGTTCGAGGGGGAGATCGTGCCGGTGGCGGTGAAACGGGTGAGCTGGAAGGGAGCCAAGAAGCAGGTCGAGGAGACCTACTTCGCCAAGGACGAGATCCCCCGCGCGGATACCAGCCTCGAGCGCCTGGCCAAGCTCAAGCCGGCCTTCAAGGAGGGCGGCACCGTGACCGCCGGCAACGCCTCGCCCTACTCCGACGGGGCCGCCGCGGTGCTCTTGATGAGCCGCGAGAAGGCCGATGAGCTGGGGCTCAAGCCGCTGGCCCGCTTCGTGAGCTTCGCTACCGGGGGCGTAGACCCCGACATCATGGGCGTGGGGCCGATCAAGGCCGTGCCCAAGGCGCTGGCCAAGGCCGGCATCGGGCTCGAGGACATCAAGCTCATCGAGTTCAACGAGGCCTTCGCTGCACAGGTGCTGGCGGTGATGCGCGAGCTCGGCTTCAACCCCGAGATCGTCAACGTCAACGGCGGGGCCATCGCGCTGGGCCACCCCCTGGGGGCGACGGGGGCCAAGCTCACCACCCAGCTCATCCATGAACTCGGGCGGCGCGGCGGCGGGCTGGGCCTGGTGACGATGTGCATCGGCGG
Organism: Meiothermus sp. Pnk-1; assembly: GCF_003226535.1. Lineage (NCBI taxonomy): Bacteria > Thermotogati > Deinococcota > Deinococci > Thermales > Thermaceae > Meiothermus > Meiothermus sp. Pnk-1. Next base: position 396,167 of record NZ_QKOB01000002.1, read on the forward strand.
GGGGATGGGGGCGGCGGGGGTGTTTGAGGTCTACCCGAAGGGGTAGAGCCCCTCGCTCACCCCTTGCTTACGTAGCCTTGCTACCTTGGGCTTATGGCATGGGTGTTATTGCTCATCGCAGGGCTTTTGGAGACCGCTTGGGCCATCGGGCTCAAGTACACCGAGGGCTTCACCCGCTTCTGGCCGAGCGTATTCACGGGGGTAGCCATCCTGGGTAGCATGTACTTGTTGTCGCTGGCCGCTCGGACGCTTCCCATCGGGACTGCATACGCCGTCTGGGTAGGGATTGGAGCCCTGGGGGCGGCGGTGCTGGGGATTGTCCTCTTCCAGGAGACGCTTTCCCTGGCCCGGGCCCTGTTCCTCATTTTGTTGCTGGCCTCGATCGTGGGGCTCAAGTTGACCGCGGGGAGCCCTGCATGAGAGGAGGGCTGCTGGTAGGGGCTCTGCTCTTCGGGCTCAGCGCTTGCGTGCCCGCGCCTCGCGGTAGCGTCTCTACTTTCCCTCTTGCCCTCGAGCCCGGTCGGGTACTGCCGGTGTCGCCGGGAGGGCGCTGGTACGTGCAGGGCCTATATGACCAGGCCTCCTATCGGGCCCAGGCTGTGTTTTTGGCCAACGGGGAACTGGCCCGACGTCAGATCGCCCCCCTTCCCGGTTCCGCCGCAGCTGCGTTTGGCGTAGACCCTTTGGAGGGATTACGCTTTTTCGATCCCTTTGGGGGGTGTGACGGTCCAAGAGGGGAGCAGGCCACGAGGTTTCGCCTCCAGCTCGAGGAAGCGCCCCCTGGCTGGTCGGTAGGACTGTTTTCCGCGGCTTTCCTCCTGCGCTGCGCCGAGCCGGTCGAGCACCCCTTGCCCGGCCTCCACGGCAACGACCCCGAACGACCGGCTATGGTGATTAGCCTGGAGTTTACCCTGGCGCTGCGGCTTCTATACGCGGTGGATATCCCCTCGAGCACCCCGCCGGGAAGCTACCCGCTGCGGCTGAAGGTGACCTATTACCCCTCGGGCCGCACCGTTACCGAAACCCTCCTCTTCCAGGTCCAGCCTTCTCGCTAAGGGGCTTTCCTCATTGACCAAAGGGCGGTTCGCGGATAAAATTTGACCGAGTATAAGATTGTATCTAGTCGACCGAGGTGAGGCATGATCGCAGATCGCAAGTTGGTGAAAAAGGGCGGTGGCTGGCTGCTGGAGAGGCCCGAAGGCATTTTCACCCCTGAGGACTTTGACGAGGTGACGCGGGAGATCATCAAGACCACCCGTACCTTTGTCGAGCGCGAGTACCGGCCGGTAGCCGAGCGCCTCGAGCACGGCGAGCTCGAGCTCAACGTCCCCCTGATACGCAAGGCCGGCGAGCAGGGCCTGTTGGGCATCGAGGTGCCCGAGGAGTACGGCGGCCTGGACCTTCCCAAGACCATCTCCACCGTGGTGGCGGAGGCGCTCTCGCCTACCGGCGGCTTCAGCGTGACCTATGGGGCCCACACCTCTATCGGCACCCTCCCCCTGGTCTACTTCGGCACCCCCGAGCAGAAGGCCAAGTACCTCCCCAAGCTGGCCAGCGGCGAGTGGATCGCCGCCTACTGCCTCACCGAGCCGCAATCCGGCTCCGATGCGATGGGAGCCAAAACCCGTGCCGAACTCAGCGAGGACGGCAAGCACTACATCCTCAACGGCACCAAGATGTGGATTTCCAACGCCGGTTTCGCCCACCTCTTCACCGTATTTGCCAAGACCAAAGAGGGGCTCACCGCCTTCTTGGTCGAGCGGGACACGCCGGGGCTGCGCTTCGGAGGCGAGGAGAAGAAGATGGGCATCAAGGCCTCGAGCACCCGCCAGGTCTTCTTCGAGGATGTACGGGTTCCTGTCGAGAACGTGCTGGGTGAGCTGGGCAAGGGGCACAAAATCGCCTTCAACGTGCTCAACGTGGGCCGCTACAAGCTGGGGGCGGGGGCCATCGGCGGAGCCAAGGAGGCCCTGGAGCTTTCCGCCAAGTACGCCAAAGAGCGGATCGCTTTCGGTCATCCTATCGCCCACTTCGGCCTCATCCAGCACAAGCTCGCCGAAATGGCCGCGCGCATTTTCGCCGGAGAAAGCGCCGTCTACCGCACTATGGGGCTGATCGACGAGGCCTTGGAGGGCAAAACCGGGGCCGAGGCGGTGCTGGCGGGTATCGAGGAATATGCCATTGAGGCCAGCATCATCAAGGTGTTGGGTTCAGAGATCCTCGACTACTGCGTGGACGAGGGGGTGCAGATCCACGGTGGCTACGGCTACAGCGCCGAGTACCCCATCGAGCGGGCCTACCGCGACAGCCGGATCAACCGCATCTTCGAGGGCACCAACGAGATCAATCGCCTCTTGATCCCCGGCATGCTACTGAGGCGGGCCATGAAGGGCGAGCTGCCGCTGGTAGACGCCGCCACGAAGCTGCAAAAGGAACTCATGGAGCCCTCTTTCGACCAGCCCGATGACCTCGAGCTCGCCCAGATCGAAAACCTCAAGAAGCTGGTGCTGATGACGAGCGGCTTGGCGGCCTTGAAGTACACCACCAAGCTCGAGGAGGAGCAGGAGATCCTGGCCACCGCTGCCGACATCCTCATCGACATCTACGCCGCCGAGTCCATGCTGCTGCGCTCGCGCCGCTTAGGGGGTGGGGTCTACGCCGACATGACCACCCTCTACCTCTACCAGGCCCTCGACCGCGCCCAGGCGGCTGTCCTCGGCGTACTGCCCCGCCTGGCCGAGGGCGACGAGCTGCGGGGGATGGCCTCTGCCGTGCGCCGCCTGACCAAGCACGAGCCCACCGACCTCGTGGAGCTGCGCCGCCGCATCGCCCAGAAGGTGCTCGAGGCTGAGGGTTATCCGCAGCCCAGAGCTTGAGCGCGGTTGTGACCAATACCCCCGCGGTTTTGCGGGGGTATTGTTATGTTTGGGACATGTCCATTCGGCACGGAACCGCCGGGAAGACTTTGCGGAACAAGCTTTTGATCCTGATGGCCTTCCTTCTGATCGTAGGAGTGGGTGGATACCTCCTCATTCGGCTGTTCGTACCCCTCCTCGCTCCGGCAGCCCCAATCCTTGCACTGTTCCTCGTTGTCCGGATGCTCAGCAGCAAGGAAGTCTCCCGAACAATACGGGCCCTGGGGAAGGGGTACCTCGGGGAGATGACGGTAGGCAAGCACCTCGAGCAGCTCCCTACGGGGTGGCGCGTCTTTCACGATCTGGACTTGGGCGGCGAGAATGTGGACCACTTGGTGATAGGCCCAGCCGGAATATTCAACGTCGAGGTCAAGAACTACAGCGGTAAGGTAATTGCCACGCCCAGGGGTCTGTACAACAAAGGCCAGCGCCAGGATGAGGTGGTCAAGCAAGCCTGGCGGCAGTCACACAGGCTGAGGGAGATTTTTGGGGTGGAGGTGAAGCCGATTCTGGTATTTGTGGGCGATCAGCTCGAAGGCGATCGAGTCGGGAAACTCCCGGTCAAGCGCCCTGACGAACTCTTGTCCTACTTCAAGGGGCTGCCCAAGGTTTGGGAATACGCTGAATTCATAGCGGTGGTCCGAAAAGCGGAGCAGTTGGTTAAGTAGGGCTCTTGCATCAGGCAAGGCCCACGCCCCGGTAAATCTCCTCGAGCCCCACCTTTAGCTCGAGGCAGGGCAGCTCGAGAACGTCGTTGCCCTCGAGGGTTTCGTAGCGCCAGGTGCCGTCTTCCAGGCGGCGGTAAACCTCGACGAGCCGCTGGTCTTGAGAGACCAGGATGTAGGCGTTGAGGCTGGGGATGGCCTTGTAGCTGTGCAGTTTCTCGCCCCGGTCGATGGCTTCCGTCGATTCCGACAATACCTCGATGATCCAGCAGGGGAAGCGCTTGAACCGTGAACCATCGCTTCTCTCCTCACAAGTGAGGAAGAGATCAGGGTAGTATCCCCTTCCACTAGGGGTTTGCAGGATCATGTCGTTGATGAACAGGTCACAGTCCGCGGTTTCGGCGGCATCCAGAATCAGGCGGTAGAGACGACCGCTGATGCGGTTGTGGAAATCCGTTCCGCCGGCCATGGCGAACAGGTAGCCATCCACGAATTCGTGGCGCACCTGCGAGTGCTGCTCAAACTCCAGATACTCCTCGAAAGTGGCTTGTCGGACGGGGTTCTGGCGGGCCATAGCTCGAGTATACAGGCGGCGCTTGGTGGCCTGGTAACTTGAGCTGACCGCACGTTAGACGTCAAACGTCGTACGTCGTACGTCATACGTCATACGAAGGGGATCGTCCCCTAGGTGTACAGCCATAGGCTGTCCCGACAGGGAATCTACCCCCACGTTTAGCGTCTGGCGTTTTGCGTATTGCGTACGACGTAAGTGTGAGCAATCAAGTGGGGCAGCCGGGAACCCTCGGCTCTGGACTGGTTTGTGCTATACAACTCGCCGGACGGGGGTTCTAGAGATCTAGGATGAGAAAGACGAGGGTAGCGTGTAAACTCGAAGGACATATGCGCTTGGCAATTGTGGGCGTAGGCAAGATGGGCCGAAGCATCCTCGAGGGCATCCTCAAAGCGGAGTTTCTAGCCCCCCAAGAAGTGGGCATAGTAGATGTAAAGGAATATGCGCAAGGGATAGCGGCGCAGTACGGGGTGAGGGTCCTCACCCATCCCGAGCTGCGTATGGCCGAGCGGGTCTTGCTCAGCGTGCAGCCCAAAGACCTGCCTACCGTGGCTCCCCAGGTCACCCATCCCAACATCGGGTACATCTCGATCATGGCCGGGGTCTCGACCCGCCTGCTGGCGGAGCGTTTAGGGACCCGGCGGGTGGTACGGGCGATGCCCAATCTGGCCGCCACTATCGGCAAAAGCTCGACCGCAGTGGTCGGTCCCCGTGAGGCAGAGGAGGCGGGGGACCTCGAGTTTGCCCGGCAACTCTTCGCCACCGTAGGGGATGTCTATGACCTTCCCGAGCGCCTATTTGATGCCTTTACCGGAATGTCGGCGTCGGCCCCGGCTTACGTGGCGGTGGTCGCCGAAGCCCTGGCCGATGGCGGGGTGAAGATGGGGATTCCCCGCGCCCAGGCCCTCAAGCTGGCCGCAGATGTGTTGATTGCTACCGGAGAGCTCCTGCGGCACAAGCATCCAGCGGTGATCAAGGACGAAGTGAGCAGCCCCGGCGGGACCACCATCTATGGGGTAGCGGCGCTCGAGGCCCGCGGGATCCGCGCAGCCCTCATCGAAGCCGTCCAAGCCGCCACGCTGCGCGCCCACGAGTTGGGGCGAGAGGAATAACCCTGCTGGTTGGAAGGTGGCCGGTAAAATTCGAAGGATGCGTACCCTCACTGCTATGCTGGCTTGGCTTGTGACCCTGGCGTTGGCCCAGCCTAGCGCCTACTTTCCCAATGGGGTCGGTCTTAGCTGGACGTACTCCTCGGGAGAGGAGCAGGTCTTCGCCCGCCAGAAAGACGGCTTCCTGATGCTCGAGCACCGCTACGCGGGGCGCGCCCGTTACGCCGATCTGTTGCGCTACGACGCCACCGGGGTCTACCTGGAGGGAGTGTATATCGGCGGGGCGGTGCAAAAATACGCTCCTCCGCTCCAACTCTACCCTTCTGCACCGCTCATCATCGGGCAGGAGTGGGGGATGAAGAGCAGCATCCAGGGCCAGGTAGTGGCCTTCGTGGCCAAGGTGACGCGGCTGGAAGGGGTTCAGGTTCCGGCGGGAAAATTCAACGCCTACGTGATCCGCACCTCCCTCGTTACCCAATCTGGCGGTAGCAGCGTGGTGGAGAGCTACTTCGTGCCCGGGGTGGGGGTGGTGCGTTTCGTGGGGGCCGACGGCAGCAAGGTGGATTTGGTGAAGTTCGTTCGGCCCTGAAGGGTGGGGTGCAAGGAGCTTCCGGCCTCGAGCCTCACCTACTAAGCTAGAGCCATGGAACTGCAAGTGGTGAAAATCGAAAAACCCGATAACCTCAACGTCATTCTGGGGCAATCGCACTTCATCAAGACCGTAGAGGACCTGCACGAGGCTATGGTCACGGCGGTTCCGGGAATCAAGTTTGGCCTGGCTTTCTGCGAGGCCTCGGGGAAGCGGCTCGTTCGCAAGACCGGCACCGCCCCCGAGCTGGTAGAGTTGGCGGCCAAGAATGCCTACAGCATCGGAGCCGGGCATTGCTTCGTCATCGTGTTGGGGGAGGGGTTTTTCCCGATCAATGTGCTTCACGCGATCAAGGCTTGCCCGGAGGTGGTGCGGATCTTTGCCGCCACCGCCAACCCGCTCGCGGTAATTGTGGCCGAGCAGGAGGACCAGCGGGGGGTTTTGGGGGTGCTCGATGGGCATAAGCCGTTAGGGGTGGAGGCCGAGGAAGATATCGCCTGGCGCAAGGACCTGCTGCGCAAGTTGGGGTACAAACTCGGGTAGGCCCTGTCGCTTTGCGTCGGCGGCAGGGTAAGCTATAGCCGCTATGGTGCACATCGGCGAACAGGCTCCTGCGTTTTCCCTTCCTGACCAAGAAGGAAAGCTACATAACCTTGCGGATTATCGCGGTAAATGGGTGGTGCTCTACTTCTACCCCAAGGACGACACCCCTGGCTGCACCAAGGAAGCCTGCAACTTCCGCGACGAGAAGGGGAGGCTAGAAGAGATGGGTGCGGTGGTACTTGGGGTCTCTGCCGATGACCTCGAGAGCCACGGGAAGTTCCACGCCAAGTATGCCCTCAACTTTCCCTTGCTCTCCGATCCCGGCGCTGAGGTCATCAAAGCGTATGGCGCCTGGGGGGTGAAGAACCTCTACGGCCGGGAGTATGAGGGCGTGCTGCGCCAGACTTTTCTGATCGACCCCCAGGGCAAGGTCGCTAAAGTCTGGGAGAAAGTCCGGCCTGATGAACACGCCCTCGAGGTCGCCGAGGCGCTACGCGAATTGCAGAAGGCCTAAACGGACCCCCCGTCGCTATGAACGACCTCGAGAGATACAAACGCCAAGCCGCCCTCGAAGCGGTCAGGCAGGTCCGATCCGGAATGGTGGTCGGCCTGGGAACCGGCTCTACGGCCAGGTATGCGGTGATGGAGCTGGGCCGCCGGATCCGAGAGGGGGAGGTGGAGCACATCCGGGCCGTGCCGACCTCCGAGGCCACCGCCCTGCTGGCCCGGGACGCCGGGATTGAGCTGGTGGAGCTAGGGCCGGAGGGGGTAGACCTGGCGATCGACGGCGCGGACGAGGTAGCCCCCGATCTGGCCCTCATCAAAGGGCTGGGTGGGGCGCTGCTGCGGGAGAAGATCGTCGAGTCCAACGCCCGGCGCTTCCTCGTGGTGGCCGACTATACCAAGCGGGTCGAGCAACTCGGGCGGGGGGTGGTTCCGGTCGAGATCGTGCCCTTCGGTTACCGGGCCACCCTCGCCAGGCTGGCGCAGCTGGGTGAGCCTAGCTTGCGGATGGCGGGGGAGGAGCCTTTCTACAGCGATGGGGGCAACCTGATCGTGGATGTTCGTTTTGGCCCCATTTCGGATCCTCGAGGGCTCGAGGCCCGCCTCAAATCCATCCCTGGTGTGGTGGAATCCGGGCTATTTGTAGGGATCGCTACCGAAGCGATTTTGGCGGGGCCGGACGGGGTGCAGGTGTTGGGCAGAGGAGGGGTATAGGATTCTCGGGCTTGCGAAAAGAGGCCTCGAGCGGCTACCATAACCCCTATGGAGGCTTTTTTGGCCTACAAGCCTGGGTCCTGGCCCGGCCTACGAATGGTGGAGGTTGCCCGGCGGTAGCGAAGGGGTTTGCGGCTACCGCCGGGGCGCTTGTAGGATGCGCCCCGGTTCTTTTTGGCAACACATCTTGAGGAGAGAGCAATGAGCAGGGTTTTTTACATCACCACCGCGATCGATTATGCCAACGCAGCCCCCCACATCGGCCACGTCTACGAGAAAATCCTGGCCGACTTTCTGGCCCGGTGGCACCGACTGGACGGCTACCAGACCTACTTTCTAACCGGAACCGACGAGCACGGCGAGAAGATCGCCCGCGCGGCGGCCAAGGCCGGGAAGAGCCCCAAGGAGTTCGTAGACGAGCTTGCCGAGGGCAGCTTCCGTGCGCTCTACGACCGTCTGCAGATCAGCTATGACGACTTCATCCGCACCACCCAGGAGCGGCACAAGCGCTACGTGCAGGAGGTGCTGCAAAAAGTCTACGACGCGGGCGACATCTACTACGCTGAGTACGAGGGGCTCTACTCGGTGGGTTCCGAGCGCTTCGTGACCGAGAAGGAGCTGGTGGACGGGATTTTCCCCGGCGACTCCGAGCCGCCGGTGCTGCGCCGGGAGGCCAACTACTTCTTCCGCATGGAGAAGTACCGCCCTTGGCTCTTGGAGTACCTGCAGAACAACCCCGACTTCATCCAGCCCGCCGGCTACCGCAACGAGGTGCTGGAGATGCTCAAGGAGCCCATCGGTGACCTCTCCATCTCGAGGCCCAAGGAGCGGGTGCCCTGGGGTATTCCCATCCCCTGGGATGAGAACCACGTCACCTATGTGTGGTTCGATGCCCTGCTCAACTACATCTCGGCCTTGGTCAGCAAGGGCCTCTTCGAACCCTACTGGCGGCACTGTTGGCACGTGATCGGCAAGGACATCCTAAAGCCCCACGCGGTCTTCTGGCCCACCATGCTCAAGGCCGCCGGGCTGCCGCTGTACGAAAGGCTGGTGGTTCACGGGCATATCCTGGCCCTCGACGGGCGCAAGATGGGCAAGAGCTTGGGCAACGCCATCGACCCGGTGGAGATGCTCGAGAAGTACGGGGTAGATGCCCTGCATTACGCCCTCTTGCGCGACACTACCCTGGCCGCCGACAGCCCCTTTGGGGAGGCGGTGATCGTCTCGCGGCTCAACTCCGATCTGGCCAACGACTTGGGCAACCTGCTTTCGAGGGTACGCACCATGCTGCTGAAGTACTGCGGGGGAGTGTTACCCGAGCCCTCCGGGGCAGGCTCCGATATTGCCCGAGAAGGCGTGAGCTTAGCGGCTAAGGTCCGCCCCCTGATCCGCGAGCTGCGCTTTAACCTGGCGCTCGAGGAAATCCTACAGTACGTGCGCAGCCTCAATAAGTACGTCAACGACCAGAAACCTTGGGAGCTGGCCCGGGATGATTCACGCCGGAAAACCCTGGAGGAGGTGCTTTATACCGTGGTCGAGGGGTTGCGCATTGCCAGCGTCTTGCTCGAGGCGGCTATCCCCAACAAGGCCAAGGAGCTGCGCCGGGCGCTGGGGTTGGGGGATTACACCGTGGCCGAGAGCGAAGTTTGGGGACTTTCGCCCGCCGGTACCCGCATCCCTGCGGAGGCGCCCATCCTGTTTCCCAAGCTCGAGGCCACGCCGCAAGGCGCTGAACGCCCAGCGGATAAACCCGCCGCGGGGCTCGAGCCTTCGCTTCAGCCGCCAGCAAAGGGGGATGACCCGGAGGGGACCAACGGCCTTATCTCCATCGAGGACTTTGCCCGCATCGAGCTGCGGGTAGCCGAGGTGGTCAAGGCCGAGAAGCATCCTAGGGCCGATAGGCTGCTGGTGCTCACGCTGAACGTGGGCGACCACACCCGGCAGGTGGTCTCGGGGATCGCCCAGTTCTACACCCCCGAAAGCCTGGTGGGGAAGAAGCTGGTGCTGGTGGCCAACCTTAAGCCGGCGACCTTGCGTGGGGTGGAGTCCCAGGGGATGATCCTGGCCGGTGAGGATGCCCAGGGCCGCATCGTGGTGGTCACCCCGGAGGCTGACTTGCCGCCGGGCGCCAAGGTTCGCTAGCGGCAAAGAAGGAACCGGCTTCATACGGCTTCTTGCCGGTGGGTTCCGTCGTAGCTGAGCCGCATCCGCTTGCCATCGAGCACGGTTTCCAGGTGCACCGGGCGGCTCCATAGCCGGTGGAGGTTTTCCATCACCGCGCGGGCTTTGCGCAGGTCCAGCTCCGCCCCCTCATAGTGTTGTTCGAGGTAGAGTTCTCCACGGTTTTTGTAGTTGGCGTCGGTGAGGTAGACGATAGGGTTGCCCGCGTTGGTGAGCATGAATAAGAGGCGTTGCTTGGCTTGGTGGAAGCGCTCGAGCTCTTCTGCTGAGATGATCCGCTGCTCGAGGGCGAACGCTGGGGTGAAGAACTCTTCCAAAAAACTGATGTCATTGTATACCCGGCGTACTTGGAAGAGCTTGGCCCTCGCGTCGCCGGGCTCGCCTTGCCAGATGAGCTTGTCCATCAGCTCGGCGGCTTCGTACTCGGGGCCAAAGCGCCCTTTGCGCCAGCGCTCTTCGATGTGCTTCATCAGGGTGTAGCCGATCTTATAGGGGTTGAACCCGCGCCCCCCCAGTACCCCGGCCTGGAGTTCGGCGAAGTCCAACACCTCGCCAGGCTCGAGCAGGCCGCCATTCATCAGCGCAGTATGCCAGTAGGTGGCCCAGCCCTCGTTCATCACCTTGGTTTGGCCCTGGGGGGCGAAGTAGTAAGCCTCCTCGCGGATGATCTCGAGGATGGCTTTCTGCCAGGGAGCCAGCGGGGCGTACTTGATTAGGAAGGCCAGCACGTCGCGCTCGGGTTGTGGGGGTATGGGTTCGCTGATGGCTGCCTCTGCTGCTTCTTTGGGCGGCTCGGCGGGAGGGTTGACGTAGGGCTCGAGGTAGGCCCGCACCGGCATCCGTAGCGGGGTACCATCGGGCTCCTTGACCCCTTTGGCCCGCTGCACGAACAGGCTGTGGGGGTCGATGAGGTTCTCGAGGGAGAGCGCCAAATCCAAGAACTCCTCCACGGGGCGAACCCCGTGGCGCTCCATGAGCTTTTCGACCAAAGCGGCGTGATTGGCCAGCTCGTCGTGCATGGACTTGGGTGCCGGGGCGAAGTAAAGGTTCTCCTTGAAGAAGTCGGCGTGCCCGTAGACGTGGGCGATCACCAGCTTGTGGGCTAGGGGGGGGTTCGAATCCAGCAAGTAGGCGTAGACCGGCTTGGTATTGACCACCAGCTCGTAAATTTTCGAGAGCCCGTAGCGGTAGGTCTCCTTGAAGCGCAGGTATTCGCTGCCCCAGCGCCAGTGCGGGTAGCGGCGAGGAAAGCCCATGTAGGAAGCCAGCATGGCCATCTGCTCCCAGTCCACCACCTCGAAGATCACCGGGTCGAAGGAGAGGCCCTGGGCTTTGGCCCGGGCTTCGATTTCTACGGCGAGGGCTTGAAGGTCGGACCTAGTCATAGCTCCTCCCGCTAATCGCCGCTGCTTCCCAGAAGGCGCTTGAGGGCGCTGGGCAAGCTCTCGCGCCCGCCTACTTCGGCGGTGGCCAGGGCTGGGTGGGATGGAAAGTGGCTGCGCAGGTCGTCGATGAAGCGGCCCTGGCCATAGCGGCTGCGCACCTGGGCATAGCCGTAGAGGGAGAGGGTGGGCAGGAGGGTTTTGAGGGCCTCGAGGGCCTCGGCGGTGTCGTCTTGCCAGTTGTCGCCGTCGGTGAAGTGATAGACGTAGCGGTTGTAGAGCTGGGTGGGGTAGCGTTCTAAGACCTGTTGGGCTAGCTTGATGCCGCTCGACAGCCGGGTTCCACCTCCCTCGCGCAGCCGGAAGAAATCTTCCTCCGAGACCTCCCAGGCCTCGGCGTCGTGCAGAAGATAGTGCCGCGATAGCCGAGGAAAGTGTTTTTTGACCCAGGCGCTGATCCAGTAGGAGAGGATCCGTACCAGGCGGAGCTGCTCGCCCTCCATCGAACCCGAGACGTCCAGGGCGAACACCAGCACGGCTTGGGCTTGAGGACGCGGCTTAGGCTCAGGGGCGCGGTAGCGATAGTCATCGCGCTCGGGGACTAGGCGGGGATCTTCGGGCCGGTAAGTTCCGCTTTGGATGGCTCGCCTGAGGGCCTGGCGCATGGTGCGGCGGGCGTGGCGCAGAGATTCCGGGCCGCGCCGGGAGAGCGTGGTGTACTTAGGGGAGGGCTCCTCCACGGCCCCCCCTTGTTTGGGCTCGAGCCGAGGCAGCTTGAGGGCCTCTCCGATCAGCTCGAGGAACTCTTCCAGGTCCATCTCGGCCACCGGGAGGTGTCCACCGGGGCCCAAACCGCCCCGCCCGGCAGTTCCGCCCATCCCCTGGCCTTCCCCCTCCCCTTCGCCTTCGCCCTGCCCCATCTCGTTTTGGCCGTACTGAAGCCGGGGAAGTTCGAGCTGGGGTAGCGGGATGCTCACCACCTGCCCGTCCAGGCTTCCCAAGTACTCCTCATGGGTCAAAAACTCCCTCGCCCGCTTCTTGACCTCACCCCGGACAATCTCCTTAAAGCGTTGTAGGTCGCGTTCGATGGGGCGCATAGGTCACCGTCGTACGTCAAAAGTGGGCCAGCGGCTCGCGGCTCGTGGTTTTTCCAGGCTGCAAGCCACCAGCCTTCCTTTGCGCAGTAGGTATGCCGTGCGGCGTGAAGCGCTCATGTTTTGGTATCCCCCCGGGCGAAGATCGAGGCCACAAACTCCAAGACTCCCGCTGCACAGTGTTCACAGTAGCCGTAATCGCGGATCAGCCGGGATTTCACGATGTCGATGCGGCCTTGGGTCTCGGGGTCCACCACGCCCGATACCAGCGCCGACAGCCGGATGGTGTCTTTCTGGTCTTCGAAGAGTTTCATCTCCAGGGCCCGGCGCAGGCGGTCGTTGTCCTTATAGGAGAAGCTGCGGCCTTCCAGCGCCAAAGCTCCGATGTAGTTCATGATCTCGCGGCGGAAGTCGTCCTTGCGGGACTCGGGGATCTCGATTTTTTCCTCGACCGAGCGCATCAGTCGCTCATTGGGCGGCTCAGGGGCGCCGGTGTAGGGGTTCTTGACCCGCTCGCCCAGCACGTAGGCCTTGATGTTGTCCACGTAGTTGCCGAAAAGCCGCTGCAAGGCGTCTTCGTCGGCGGCGATGGCTCGTTGCACTTCGTTCTTGACGGTTTCAGCGTATTCGCTCTTGATCTCTTGCAGCAAAGCCCGGTAGCGCTCCTTGGTCTTTTCGTCGGAGACCAGCGAGTGGTGGCGCAATCCCTCCTCGAGCTCGTTCATCACCATGAAGGGGTTGATGCAGGGCTCCTCGCTGGTGACGAGCACGTTGGAGATCTTGTCCTGGATGTAGCGCGGGGAGATGCCCTCGAGCCCCTCGTGCTTGGCCTCGAGCATCAGCTCCTTGACCGCCTCCTCGGTCCAGCCGGGGAGGAGTTTGCCGTCGTAGACCTTGAGCTTTTGCAACAGGCTGAGCCCGGCCTTCTTGGGGGGCTCGAGCCGGGTCAGCACCGCCCACATGGCGGCCATCTCGAGGGTGTGGGGAGCGATGTGCTTGCCCTTCACCCCCTGGAAGTCGCGTCGGTAGATCTTGACCTCATCGGAGGCCCGTAGGTTGTAGGGCACGTCGATTTTGATGGTGCGATCGCGCAATGCCTCCATGAACTCGTTGGCCTGGAGCCTTTTGAACTCAGGCTCGTTGGTATGCCCCAGGATCACCTCGTCGATATCGGTCTGGGCGAACTTTTTAGACTTGATCTTGTGCTCTTGGCTAGCGGAGAGTAGGTCGTAGAGGAAAGCCACGTCCAGCTTCAAGATCTCGATGAACTCCACCAATCCCCGGTTGGCGATGTTCAGCTCACCGTCGAAGTTGAAGGCCCTAGGGTCGGAGTCTGAGCCGTAGATGGCGATCTTGCGGTAGTTGATATCTCCGGTTAGCTCGGTGGAGTCTTGGTTTTTTTCGTCTTTGGGCTGGAAGGTGCCGATGCCTACACGGTCCTTTTCGGACAACACCAGGCGGCGCACCACGATCTCTTGCTCTAGCACCGCGGCCAAATCGCCACCGTGGCGCTGCATGGCTTCGCTCATCTGGAAACGGCAGGCTGGGCAGAGGTCTCCCTCGACCTCTAGGGGATAGGGGTAATCAGGGTGAGCCGCTCGTAGCTCGGCTAGGAAGTGCCGCCGCAATTCTGCAGGTAGCAGATGCAGGGGCTCTTCGTGCATAGGGCAGGGCATGACCTCGCCGGCAGTTTTCCAGCTGAAGGTGTATAGGGCCCCCTCATCGGTTTTGGAATAGCTCTCGAGCCCCTTCTTGAGCAGCCGGGCGATGGTGGACTTGGCTGACCCTACGGGGCCGTGGAGCAACAGAATCCGCCGCTCGGGGCCATAGCGATAGGCCGCAGCTTTGAAGGTCGCTACCAGCTGCATGATGGGGCGGTCTAGGCCAAAGATGGCGTCTTTGCCGTTTTCTATCGGATCATCGAAGAAGCGGTAATGGGTGAGCTTTTCGCGCAAACGCCCGTATTCTTGTTGCCCATAGCTTACGATCATGTCGTAGACCCGCTGGTAGCTGGTACGTAAAGGGCGCGGATCGGAGCGGAGCAACTCCAGATACTCCGCGAAACTCCCTTCCCAGTTGAGAGTGCGGTACCCCGCGATGTCTTGGTATTTGCGGATGAACTCTAGCGTATCCATACGCACCCTTCTTTCTCGCGCTCGCTTCGCGCCGGTTGGCCTCGGGGGCAGGAGGTGGGTCGGTTTCGGCTGTAGCCATCTAGCTTGCTCATACTGCTTGCTTGTCTCCTCTTTCTACGTCTGGGGTAAGTTCCATATATGCCTCTAACCCCCTCGTGGGGGTGGGCTGATTTATCAGGGTCTGAGTTGTCAAAGGGTGGGACGGGGGTAAGACTTACTTTAGATTAGCACCCTGTTACGATGACAAATGTGTAGATTTCACCAACGCTTTCTCAGAATTCGCGTAGAAAAACGATTTTTGGGGCCGTGCCCCGGGCCAATTGAGACGGGAGGAGCCGTTGTGGGTAAAACGCGACTTACGTCGTACGTCATACGCAATACGCAAAATGCCAGACGCTAAACGCGGGGGTAGATTCCCTATCGGGACGGAGCAAGCTCCGTGCACCCGGAGGTAGATTCCCTGTCGGGACGGCGTACCGCCGTACACCCAAGGGACGATCCCCCCTCCCTTGACCCCCGCCCCTCGAGCCAAGACAATGCAATGCATGGAGATCACGCCCGAGCTGATCCGCCACCTCGAGCACCTCGCCCGCCTCGAGCTCTCCCCCGAGGAGGAAGCCCGCATGGCGGGCGACCTCAAGAAGATCTTCGACTTCTTCGAGAAGCTGGGCCACCTCGACACCGAGGGCCTACCCGAGCTAGCCCGCCCCGTGGAGCTTGCCAACGTGCTGCGCGAGGACGAGCCCGGTGCGGTGCTGTCCCAGGAGGAAGCGCTCTCGGTGGCCATCGAGGCCAAGGACGGCTTCTTCGTCGTGCCGAGGATGATCGAGTAATGCCGTACGTCTTTTGGCGTGCGACGTGTGACGTAGGACGTTCCCATGCTTGATATCAAGTTCATCCGCGAAAACCCTGACCTGGTGCGCAAAGCCATCGAGCAGAAGGGGGTAGCGCTCGACCTGGACGAGCTGCTGGCCCTCGACCGCCAGATTGCCGAACTGAGGCGCCGGACGGAATCCCTACAGGCCGAGCGCAACGCCAACGCCAAGGCCGCGGCCAAGGCCACCCCCGCCGAGCGCGCCGCGCTGATCGAGAAGGGCAAGCAGATCGCCCAGCAGCTCGCCGACCTCGAGCCCCGCCTACGCGAGCTCGAGGCCCGGCTCAAAAACCTGCTCTACCTCACCCCCACCCTCCCCTGGGAGGGCGCGCCCGTCGGCCCCGACGACTCCTTCAACCGCGAGACCCGCGTCTACGGCAAGCCCCGCACCTTCCCCTTCAAACCCTTAGACCACGTCGAGCTGATCCACCGCAACGGCTGGGGGGAGCTCGAGCGCATCGCCAAGATCTCCGGCTCGCGCTCTTATGCGCTCAAGGGGGATCTGATGCTCTACGAGCAGGCCCTCTTGCGCTTCGCCCTCGATCAGATCGTCGCCAGCGGCTTCACCCCCATCAGCGTGCCCGCCTATGCCCGCGAGGAGGTGTTCTACGGTCACGGGCAGTTCCCCAAAGCCCGCGAGGACGTATACAAGATCGAGGGCGAGGACATGTACTTGGCCGGGACCTCCGAAGTACTGCTCAACTATCTCCACGCCGGGGAAATCCTCCCCGAGGCCGAGCTCCCCAAGGCCTACGCAGGCGTCTCGACCTGCTTCCGCAGCGAGGCCGGCTCGGCGGGCAAGGACGTGCGCGGGCTCATGCGCGTCCATCAGTTCAACAAGGTCGAGCAGTACGTGCTCTGTCGCGCCGAGCTCGAGGAGTCGGAGCGCTGGTTCGAGCTGATGCTCGCCAACTCCGAGCGCATCCTGCAAGCCCTGGAGCTGCCCTACCGCGTGATCGAGGTCAGCACCGGCGACATGGGGCTGGGCAAGTACCGCCAGGTAGACCTCGAGACCTGGGTCCCCAGCGAGAATCGCTACCGCGAAACCCACTCCTGCTCGGCGCTGCTGGACTGGCAAGCCCGCCGCGCCAACCTGCGCTACCGCGGCGAGGACGGCAAGGTGCGCTACGCTTACACCCTCAACAACACCGCCCTCGCCACCCCCCGCATCCTGGTGATGCTGCTGGAGAACCACCAGAACGAGGACGGCACCGTCACCGTGCCCGAGGCCATCCGGCCATATTTCGGTAAGGATAGGCTCGAGCCGGCCAGCTCCGGGCTTTGACCTGCCCCTAATTCCCACGTTAGCATACCCCCATGCGCATAGAAGCCGCCGAGATGAAACTCATCACCCTGCCGCTCAAGTTCCGCTTCGAGACCTCCTTCGGGGTGCAGACCGAGCGCCACATCATCGTGCTGACCCTCTACGGCGAAGGTTTGGAGGGCTATGCCGAGACCACCATGGAGCACACCCCACACTACCGAGAGGAGACCATCGCCGGGGCCTGGGCCCTGCTCGAGCACCTTCTCCTCCCCCGGGTACTGGGCAAGGACTTCGCCAACCCCGAGATGCTGTGGGCCGAGATAAGGGGGTTCCGGGGCAACAAGATGACCAAGGCCGCCCTCGAGATGGCCTTCTGGGACCTGTGGGCAAAAGCGCTGGGCCAACCGCTATGGAAGGTGCTAGGCGGGGTACGCCGCGAGATCCCCGTGGGCGTAAGCCTGGGGATCCAGCCCTCGGTGGAAGCCACCGTGGAGGCCGTGGGCCGCGGCCTCGAGGCGGGATACCGGCGGATCAAGCTCAAGATCAAACCCGGCTGGGACGTCAAACCCCTTCTGGCGGTGCGCAAAGCCTATCCCGAGGCCAACCTGACCGTGGACGCCAACTCGGCCTACACCCTGAACGATATCGCCACCTTCCGCAAGCTCGACGAGGTAGGGCTCGACTACATCGAACAACCCCTGGCCTACGACGATATCTTGGATCACGCCAAGCTTCAGCGGGAGATCGCCACCTCGCTGTGCTTGGACGAGTCCATCACTTCCCCCGAGGATGCGCGCAAGGCCCTCGAGATCGGAGCCGGGCGGGTCATCAACCTCAAGCCTGCGCGGGTAGGGGGCATCCTGGCAAGCCGCAAGGTCCACGACATTACCGAGAGCTACGGGCTACCGGTGTGGATGGGCGGAATGCTAGAAGCAGGCATAGGCCGGGCGCATAACATCCACGTCGCTACCTTGCCGATGTTCGTCAAACCCGGCGACACATCCTCGGCCAGCCGGTACTGGGAAGAGGATATCATCGAGGAACCGCTCGAGGCCCGCGGCGGGATGATGCCAGTACCTCAGGGAGCGGGCATCGGGGTTACGCCCAAACGCGAGCTCATCAACAAGTTGGCGCTGAAGTCGGCCTACATTGCAAACGCCTCATGATCGTGCAAGAACTCCACGATCCGCAGGACTTCTTCCCCATCGAAGCGCTGCAAAGCCGCATTTGGGGCGATCCCGAGGACGTGATGCCGGCCCGTTCGATGATGGCCCTCGTCCATGAAGGGGGGCTGCTGGCAGCCGCTTACCTCCAGGGCGAGCCGGTGGGCTTTGTCTTCGGTTTCCCCACCCACCACCGCCAGCGCCACCATTCGCACATGATGGGGGTGCTCGAGGAGCACCGAGGAAGCGGCGCGGCTTTGCTCCTCAAGCGTTTCCAGCGCGACTGGTGCCTGAGCCGGGGCTACGAGCAGGTGGTCTGGACCTTCGACCCTCTGCGCGGGGCCAACGCCCGCTTCAACCTCTGCAAGCTGGGCGTGACCTGGAACGAGTACATCCCCAACTGCTACGGGCCGATGGGAGGAATCAACGCCGGGGCCCCCAGCGACCGAGCCTACGCGGTATGGGAGTTGCGCGCCGAGCGGGTCTACCGGCGAATCTACAGGCCCGAGCCGGAAGTCGAAGCAGCGGGGATTCCCCAGGTCAACACGGTGCGCGACGAGGTGCCGATCCAGGCAGATCTCTCCCTCGAGCATCCCCGCCTGCTGCTGCAGATCCCGGAGGATTGGGGGGCCATCCTGCGCACCGACCCTGCCCTAGCAAACGCTTGGCGCGAGCACTCCAGGGAGCTTTTCCCTCACTACTTCGCCCGGGGCTACCGCGCGGTGGACTTTCTGCGCCACCCCAACCGCTACCTCCTCGAGCGCACCCCATGATCGCCCAGCTCTGGACCGCCGAAGTGGTTTATGCCGGATTCGGCACCCCGATGCTGAACGGGGCCATCGCGGTGGTCGGGGGGCACATAGCGGGGGTGGGAGGGCTCGAGGAACTGCGCCGGGCCTTCCCCCAAGCCGAGGTCATCCACAAGGGTAAGGCCCTCACCCCGGCCCCGGCTAACGCCCATACCCACCTTGACCTCTCTGCCCTCCCTCGCTTCAGCGGGCACTACGCCGATTTCATCCGCTACGTGATCGCGAGCACAGACAAACGTGGCCTGGAGGCAGCCAAGGCCGGGTATGCCGAGCTGGCGGCCAGCGGGGTAGGAGCCTTTGGCGACATCGTAGCACGGGATGAAGTCATGGATTTCTTGCTCGAGGCCTCTGCGCTGCCCGGGGTAGCCTACCGCGAGGTGATCGGGGTCAATCCGGAAAAAGCCCAGGAGGTATTCAAGGCGATGCGGCCACGCCTTCTGGCCTGGAAGAAGCGCGAGGGAAAAGTGAGGGTGGGCCTCTCCCCCCACACCGCCCATACCGTGAGCGCCCCCCTTCTCCAAAGCCTGGCGGAGTTCGCGCGGCTCGAGGGCTTTCCGCTGCAGATCCACCTGGCCGAAAGCCCTGCCGAAGTGGAGTACCTGCGCCGCGGCAGCGGGCCGTTGGCCCCTCTCCTCGCCCCGTACCGCGGCCGCTGGGGAGCGCCGGGGGTCTCACCGGTGCAATACCTGGCCGATTTGGGGGTGCTGGGGACGAACCTGACGTTGGTCCACGGAGTGCAGGTGGATGCCGCAGACGTGCAAATCTTGGCTCAATCCGGCTGCAAGGTGGTCTCCTGCCCCCGCAGCAACCAAGGGCTGGGATGCGGCGAGTTCCCTTGGCAGCTCTACCTCAAACACGGGGTCGAAGTGGCCCTGGGCACCGACTCCAAAGCCAGCTCCCCCGACCTGGATGTGAAAAACGAAGCCCTATCCCTATGGGAAAAGGTAGACCCTCGGGTAGTGGTCCGTGCGGCCACCCGGGGTAGCTACCGGGTGCTGGGGCTCGAGCCACCCCGCCTCACCCGAGGAACCCCCGCCGCCCAGATCCATATCTGGTAAGCGCTAACATGAGGAAGCGAGGTATCGATGCAGGTCGGCCCCCTCATCCTCTATAGCGCACTGGTCGGAGCCCTTTCGGGCACTGCGGTGGCTGGGTTTTCCTGGCTGCTGCGCAACCTGCAGGGATTCTTCATGGGCGATGTTCTAGGCTACTTGCCGCCGGGGCTGGTGAGCGAGGGGGGCCTCAACCAGGCTTTCAGCGGACCGCGCCACTGGCTGGTGGTGCTGCTGATCCCGCCGGCGTTTGCCCTGGCCAGCTACATGGGCACTGGCCGGGGGTTGGCCTGGTTGCTGCACGCCTACCGCGAAGGCCGACCCATTGCCTTCGTCGAGTTCATCCGGGGCATCTTTGCCAGCCTAGTTCAGCTTTCGGTGGGTTCGCCATTGGGCCGTGAGGGGCCCATGGTAGCCATCGGGCACTGGCTGGGGGCCTCGGTGGGGAGGCGCTTTCCTCTTAGTGGAGCGGGGCGATACCTCCCCTTCGCGGGGATAGCGGCGGGGTTCGCGGCGGCCTTTCACGCTCCGGTGGCCGGAGCCCTGCTGGCCAGCGAGATCCTGTTTCGTGGGCTGGCGCTCGAGGTCGCCGCCCTAGCCCCGGCATTGATCGGGGCGTTGGCCGGATTCACCGTGTACGGGGCATTGATCGGCTACCAACCCCTACTCGAGCTGCCCCCAGCGGTGATCTCCTGGTCGCAACTGGCTTTCGGTTTGTTGATCGGGTTGTTGGCCGCGGGAGTGGGCACGCTCTGGCTCGAGGGATCGCGCATCCTGGGCGGAATGTTGCGCCGTTTCCCTTTTCCGTTGCGGCATGGGCTGTTGGGCCTGGCCCTGGCCCTGGCGCTGGTGTTCTTACCGGAAGCCCTGGGCGATGGCCTGGCGTGGGTACAGCTGGGGCTGTCTCCGATTCTGGGGCTGGAGTTTCTGGCCATCACCTTTTTGGTGCGCTTTGCGATCGTGGTGCTGGCGGGTGGGGTACGAGCTTACGGCGGCTACCTCACCCCTGCGCTCACCATGGGCGGGCTACTGGGTCTCATCCTCTCTCTGAGCGTTCCCAGCTTTGCTCCGCCGGTAGAGGTCACCACGCTGGCGGGGATGTGTGCCCTGCTGGCCGGGGTGACCCGTGCCCCTTTTGCCGCGGTGGTACTGGCGGGGGAAATCGGTGGCTACAGCCAGCTACCTCTGGTGCTGCCGGCGGTGTTCGTGGCCTACGCCCTCACCAGCGCTCAAACCTACCCCGATGAGTTGCCGCAGGCGCTCGGTCCGGAACCCCTGTCCCCCACCGCGGATGAGGGCCCTAGCCCGGCAGATACCCCAGCGGCAGAGGTCCCTCGCTCTGAAAGCGTTCAGCAAACTTCACCCCAGCTTCCTGACCCAGCCGAGCCCGGCTCGCCCGAAAAGCCTCGGGAGAGTATTCCCAGCGATAAAAGGCCTGGTACAACCTAAAGACCTCCTCGGCCACCTCGATGGTCTCGCTGATGTCCACGTAGATAGCAGGCCGGGGCAGATCGCTGCGGTAGTAGTGCAGAAGACGGACGGGAGAACGGTGGGCCTCGAGCGCCACCCCACCGCCATTTTCCCCTAGCCCCTCAGGCCGGGATGAGGCCCTGGTTCCGGCCACCTCGGCAACGGAGGCCAGGGCGGGCGGCTGAGCCCTAACCCCCACCAGCTTGGGAATGCGGCAAAACTTGAGCGCCGAGAGCGTAGCCCAGTAGGCCGCGCGATGATCGGGATGGACGTCGTAGGGGTCCCAGGTGAAGACCACGTCGGGTTTCCAGGCGGCAATCTTCTGCGCCAACATCAGCGCCTCTTCGCGTCCGCCGGTGAGGCCAGCGTCGGGGTAGCCCAAGAACTCATACTCGGCCCCCAGGATCTGGGCTACCGCACGCCCGTGCCCCTCACGGATTTGGGCCACCTCCTCGGGTGGGGTGTCGCCGAACTGGCTGGCGAGTTCACCCCGGGTGAGCCAAACCAGCTTGACCGCGTCTCCCCGGCGGGCATGCTTGGCGAGGGTTCCGCTTACGCCGATCTCGTCGTCAGGATGAGGGAAGATAGCCATCAAGCGCATGAGATATAGTCTAATGCCCGAGCACCCCTTGGAGCGACCCTGCCAATCTAGCGCGCCTTGCGTTTTGCGTATGACGTGCCACATACGACGCGAGTTCCGTTCCATGACGTGTTGAGTGTTTAGCCTGTAGCGTTTAGCATACCTTCATGGTCCGGGGCATCCGTGGCGCCATCACCGTAGAAGAGGACACCCGTGAGGCCATCTTGTCGGCCACACGCGAGCTTTTGTCCAAGATGCTCGAGGTCAACGGCATCACCGATCCCGATAGCATCGGCGCGATGATCTTCACCCTCACCGATGACCTGTGCGCGGCCTTTCCCGCAGAGGCCGCGCGGCAATTGGGGATGCAAATGGTTCCGCTCATCAACTCGCGCGAGATCCCGGTGCCTGGCTCCTTGAAGCGGGTAATCCGGGTGATGATCCTCTGGAACACCGACATTCCCCAGCGTAAGGTGCGCCACGTCTATTTGCGCGAGGCCGTCCAGCTCCGGCCCGACCTCGAGAGCGCCCAGTAAGCTGGCCTTCGCGTTCTACCCTTTCCCGATGCAGGATGGGCTCAGTTACCAGTGGTCTGGTAACAAGATTCGCATACCCTTCCCTGCTAGCAGTACGCCCCGCGTCAAACGTCCTACGCCGTACGAGGGGAATCTGCCTCTGGGTGTACGAGCTTTGCTCGTCCCGATAGGGGATCGTCCCTTGGGTGTACGGGCACCGCCCGTCCCGTAGGGGATCGTCCCCTAGGTGTACGGCGGCACGCCGTCCCGACAGGGAATCTACCTCCGGGTGCACGGAGCTTGCTCCGTCCCGATAGGGAATCTACCCCCGCGTTTAGCGTCTGGCGTTTTGCGTATTGCGTACGACGTA